>NZ_KV824856.1:0-1166 GCF_001816085.1 Micrococcus sp. HMSC31B01 | reverse complement strand
CGGCTCGAGGCCACGGTGCCGGCGGTCAGCCCGGCCAACGCGGCGGAGAGCCCGGCGACCTCCGCCCGGGACGCGGGCTCGGCGGCCTCGAACTGCCGGATCAGGTCCACCTGGGCGTCGAAGTCGTGGGCGACGCCCAGGTCGTCCTCGACCGCCAGCGGAGAGGCGGTCCGAAAGCCGCCCCCGGGCGCATCCCACCCGTGGCCGGCCGGGTGGAAGACCACCTCGGCCCGGCGCGATGAGACGGGGGTGGGCGCCCCGTCCGCGGCGACGGCCAGGTCCCCGTCCGAGGAGAACTCCAGCACCGCGGTCCGCCCGGTCTCCACCGCGTTGCCGGACGGCGCAGCGACCGTCATGACGCCGGCCACGGGATACACGGACGTGAAGTCATCGCGCCCGGCCAGGTTGACGGCGTGCACCCCGCCCTGGGAGTAGCCGGCCAGGACGAGCGGGGCACCGTGCGGGACGCGGGCCGCCTCGAGCGCCGCCCGCACCGCCGGGGCCGTGACCTCGGACTCGGAGCCGAGGGCGTCCAGCAGTCCGCCGGCGTCCCACGGGTCGGTCGACTCGGGATCCGGGATCAGGCCGCCGCGGGTGCCCGGCAGGCCCACCACCCAGGCGCGGCTCCCGTTCTCTCGCACCACCTCCGTGACCGTGAGGTCGCCGTCCCCCTCCTCGCGCGGGATGAGAGAGGCCAGCCCCGTGGCCGAGCCGTCCAGCAGGGCGGGCGCCGTCGGCCGGTCCTGCGGCGCCCCGTGCGGGGTCACCGCGCCCCGGGGCGCCGCGCCGGCGAGGGTCAGGGCGTCCGCCACCGCGGTCCATGCCTCGTCCGGGGAGACCCGCAGCGCCTCGGTGAGGTCCGACGCAGCATCCGTCCCCTTCTTCGCCGCGGAGGAGACGGGCCGCTTCAGCACGCGCTTCTGCGCCCTCGTCAGCATCTTCACGTCGATCCGCGCCAGGGCCGCGAGCAGGGGGAAGCCGGCGGCCGTGAGCAGGGCGGCCACGATGGCCTCGGGCACCGCCTGGACGAGGTCCTGCACGAGCCGCTCCGCCTCGCGGGTGGTGAGGCCGTCATGGCCGTCCCGCCAGAGCAGCGCCGGCAGCTCCTCCAGGGAGGCGTCCTCGGCGGCCATGATGCCGGCCGCCGCGCGCTCGGCCTCCTCGTA
>NZ_KV824855.1:1491-8363 GCF_001816085.1 Micrococcus sp. HMSC31B01 | reverse complement strand
CCGCAAGGACCGGGACGACCGCGGCTTCCGCGGCGACCGCGGGGGACGCCCCGGCGGCCGCAAGCCCCGCTGGGGCGCCCAGGAGCGCTCGGATCGGGGCGCCCGCCGCTGATCCGGCCGGGGTGCCGACCCCGCCGGAGGCCGTGACCGGGGCCGATTTTGCATCGGCCCCGGGGCCCTGGTAGAGTCTCACCTCGTTGCCCCGATAGCTCAGTGGTAGAGCGCCATCTTGGTAAGATGGAGGTCCCGGGATCGATTCCCGGTCGGGGCTCTGACATGAGAGCCCGCCCTCGCGGCGTGAAAACCGTGAGTGCGGGCGTTCTCGTGTCGTGGCGGCGTAGCTCAGCTGGTTAGAGCGCACGACTCATAATCGTGAGGTCGGGGGATCGAGTCCCCCCGCCGCTACGGAATCGGACGGACCCGGTCACCTCCTCGGAGGGGCCGGGTCCTTTCGCGTTCCGGGGCCCGTCCGTCGCCCCGGTAGCCTGGCGGGCATGTCCACGCGTCGCCCCGCCCGCCAGCCCGCCCGCGGCACCACCGCGCCCCGCGGCTTCGTCTCCCCGTGGGAGCACGGCTCCCGGCTGTACCGGACCCTCGTGCTGACCGGCTCCGCGCTGTTCCTCGTCGGCATCGTGCTGGCCGTCGTCGGCGGCACCAGCGGGCGCCTCGCCGTCTCCGGGGCGGCCCTGGGCGTGCTCGGCGCGGGCGTCGCCGTGCACCTGTCCGCCCAGCTCGTGCGCTTCCGCCAGGCCGCCCGCCGGCAGGGGGAGCGGCGCCCCGGCCGTTAGGCTGGACGGCAGCCGAGAACCGTCCCGCAGGAGGCCCGAGTTGAGCGTGAACCCCGACGTCGCCGGGCGGAGCTATCCGCCCGCGCCCCCCTTCCAGGTCGGCCGGGAGGCGGTCCGCGCCTTCGCCGAGGCCGTGCAGGCCCAGCATCCCGCGCACCACGACGTCGCGGCCGCCCGGGCCCTGGGGTACGCCGACCTGGTCGCCCCCCCGACCTTCGCCGTCGTCATCGCCCAGCGCGCCGAGGCCGCCGTCGTCGCCGATCCCGAGCTGGGCATCGACTTCTCGCGCGTGGTCCACGCGGACGAGCGCTTCGTCCACCACCGCCCGCTGGTGGCCGGGGACGAGGTCGTGGCGACCGTGCGGGTCGAGGCCGTGAAGGCCCTCGGCGGCAACCGCATGGTCACCACCGTCACCGAGATCGCGGATCTGGACGGCGCGGCCGTCTCCACCGTCATGTCCACCCTGCTGGTCCGGGGAGAGGAGTCCTGATGAGCACCGCCCCCCGCCTGTCCGACCTCGCCCGGGGCGAGGTGGTCGGCACGCGCACCGTCACGTTCACCCGCGCCGACCTCGTCGCCTACGCGGGTGCCTCCGGCGACCGCAACCCGATCCACTGGTCCCCGACGTTCGCCGAGCACGTCGGCCTGCCCGGCGTCATCGCCCACGGGATGCTCACCATGGGCGCGGCCGTGCAGCTCGTCTCGGACTGGGCGGGCGACCCGGGCGCCGTCGTCGACTACCAGACCCGCTTCACCGGCATGGTGCCCGTCGCGGACACCACGGTCCGCACGGACGACGACGGCGCGCCCGTCCCCGGCGCCACGCTCGAGGTCGTCGGCACGGTCGGCGCCGTGGACGAGGCCGCCGGGACCGTGCGGATCGACCTGAACGTCACCAACCCGGACGCGGCGAAGCCGCGCGTGCTGACCAAGGCGCAGGCCGTGGTCCGTCTGGCCGACCCCGTGGGGGAGAGCGCGTGAGCGAGCGGCTGGCGGACCACACCACCACCCGCGTCGGCGGGCCTGCGCGCGCGTGGGTCACCGCGCGCACCGAGGCTGAGGCGATCGAGGCCGTGCGCGCCGCCGACGCGGCGGGCGAGCCCCTGTTCGTCCTCGGCGGCGGTTCCAACACCCTCATGGCGGACTCCGGCTTCCCCGGCACCGTCGTGCGGCTGGCCTTCGAGGGCATCGGGGTGCTGGACGGGCCGGTGCCCGGCGAGGGTGAGGCGCCGCCCGTCGGCGACGGGGCCCGGCTCGCGGGCCACGAGGGGGAGGCCGTCGTCGTGCGGGTCGCGGCGGGCCATCCGTGGGACGACGCCGTCGCATGGACCGTGGCGCACGGGCTCGGCGGGATCGAGGCGCTCTCGGGCATCCCGGGCTCGGCCGGCGCGACGCCCGTGCAGAACGTCGGCGCGTACGGTGCGGACGTCTCGCAGGTGCTCGTCGCCCTGCGCGCGTGGGACCGGGAGGCGGGGGACGTCGTCGAGCTGACGCCCGCGGATTTGCGCCTCGGCTACCGCGACTCCGTGATCAAGCGCTCCATGCTGGAGACCGGCGCGCCGAGTCCCCGGTGGATCGTGCTCTCGATCGACCTGCGGCTGCGTCGCGCCTCCTCCGACGCCGAGCCGACGGCGCCGGTCCGCTACGGGCAGCTGGCGGCCGCGCTCGACGTCGAGGAGGGCGCCCATGCCCCGCTCGCGGTGGTCCGCCGCGAGGTGCTGGCCCTGCGGACCGCCAAGGGGATGGTGTCCGACCCGGCGGACCCGGACACGTGGTCCACGGGCAGCTACTTCACGAACCCGATCGTGCCCGCGTCCGTGCGGGCCTCCCTGCCCGAGGGCGCCCCGGCGTTCGCCGCCGGGGAGGCCGAGGACGGGACGCCGCTCGTGAAGCTCTCGGCGGCCTGGCTGATCGATCGCGCGGGCTTCGCGAAGGGCTTCGGGCTGCCCGAGGTCGGGCCCCGCGAGGGCGGGCCGGACGGCCGCGGAGCCGACGGCGCCGGCCTGGCCGGGGGCCGCGCGTCGGTGTCCACGAAGCACACCCTCGCCATGACCAACCGCGGCGACGCGAGTACCGAGGACGTCCTGACGATCGCGCGCACCGTGCGCGACGGCGTGCGTGAACGCTTCGGCGTCGAGCTGCACCCCGAGCCGATGATCATCGGCACCAGCCTCTGACCCCTCACTTTCGTTCGGGAAACGGCTCCCCCAGGAGTGCTTTCGTTCGGGAAACGGCGCCCCGAGGCGGCGCGGGCGCCGTTTCCCGAACGACAACGCCCGAGCACCCGCCGTTTCCCGAACGAAAACGGGGGCCGGAGCGGGGCCGGGTGCGCGCCTCGGCGCCGGCGTCGCGGCTCAGAGGTTGCCGGTGGCGATCATCAGCATGCGACGCACGGGCTCGGCCGCACCCCACAGCAGCTGGTCGCCGACGGTGAACGCCGAGAGGTACTCGGGACCCATGTTGAGCTTGCGCAGCCGGCCGACGGGGATCTGCAGGGTGCCGGTCGCGGCGATCGGGGTCAGGTCGGTGACCGTGGCCTCCTTGGTGTTCGGCACCACCTGCACCCACTCGTTGTCCGCGGCGATGATCTGCTCGACCTCGTCCAGCGGCACGTCCCGGGTGAGCTTGAGGGTGAGGGCCTGCGAGTGGGAGCGCATCGCGCCGATCCGCACGCACAGCGAGTCGAACGGGATCCGGTCCGCCCCGGTCAGTCCGAGCACCTTGTTGGTCTCGTCGTAGGCCTTGCGCTCCTCGCGGGAGACGCCGTCGCCCAGGTCGGAGTCGATCCAGGGGATCAGCGAGCCGCCCAGCGGCACGCCGAACTGCGTCGAGTCCAGGCCGTCGCGCTGCAGCTCGATCACCTTGCGGTCGATCTCGAGGATCGCCGACGCCGGATCGGCCAGCTCGGCCCGCACCGCGCCGCCCAGCTCGGCGTACTGGGTGAGCAGCTCGCGCATGTGCCGGGCACCGCCGCCGGAGGCCGCCTGGTAGGTCATGGCGGTGCCCCACTCGACCAGGCCCGCCTTGAACAGGCCACCGAGGCCCATGAGCATGCAGGAGACGGTGCAGTTGCCGCCGATGAAGTCCTTCGTCCCGTTCGCCAGGGCGGCGTCGATCACGCCGCGGTTCACGGGATCCAGTGCGATCACGGAGGTGTCCGCCATGCGCAGGGTGGAGGCGGCGTCGATCCAGATGCCGTCCCAGCCGGCGGCGCGCAGCTTCGGGTACACGGCCTGCGTGTAGTCCCCGCCCTGCGCGGTGAGGATCACGGGCAGGGCCTTGAGCGCGTCCACGTCGTACGCGTCCTGGAGCACGCCCGGGTCACCGGCCATGCCCTCGAGCACGGGCGCGGGACCGCCGGCGTTGGACGTGGAGAAGAAGACGGGATGGATACGGGCGAAGTCGCCCTCCTCGGCCATGCGCTGCAGGAGGACGGACCCCACCATGCCGCGCCAGCCGACCAGGCCCACGGTGGGCACGGCGGCCGCGTCGGGGGCGTTCACAGATGCGGGGGCAGCGGAAGTCATGCCCTCCAGGCTAGCGGCCCTGCTGCGCGCGCTTCCGCTTGTTCCACGCGATGAGACCGCCCACGGCGAACACCTGGGTCAGCACGAGCAGGAACACCAGCCCGGCGATGGTCTTGCCCTGCAGCACGAGGATCAGCCCGAACACGGCGCACACGAACGCCAGCACGGGCAGGACGACGAGCGCGAGGAACGAGACCGCCTGCGGGGAGAGCAGACGCTGGTCGGAGTCGGTCGGGGCCATGTCAGTCGCGTTCCCATCGTTCGAAGCGGTGGCGCGGGCCGGAGGCGGAGTCCAGCCACGCGTCGGGGGCGGGCTCGACGGCGGTGCGCCGCCAGCGGGCGTCGAGCAGCGGGGCGTGCGTGTCGCCGTCGACGTCGGCGTCGATCACGGTCACCTCGGCGCGCGAGGCCACGTCGAGGGCCTGCTCGTAGAGCGTCGCCCCGCCGATCACCCACACGGTGTCACAGCCGTCGGCCTCGGCCGCGGCGGCCAGGGCCGCCCCGAAGTCAGGCACGACGACGGCGCCCGCGGCCCGCAGCTCCGCGCCGGCCTCCTCGGTGGCCGTCAGGGTGCGGGAGACCACGATGTTCGTGCGCCCGGGCAGCGGGCGGAAGCGCGCCGGGAACGACTCCCACGTGCGCCGGCCCATGATCACGGGGTGGCCGTGCGTGTGGGCCCGGAAGTGGGCGAGGTCCTCGGGGACGTGCCACGGCATGGTGCCGTCGCGGCCGATGACGCGCTCGGGGGTCTGGGCCCAGATCATGGCGATCACGGGCTCGGTGGGACGGGTGGCCCGGCTCATGGGGTCGCTGCGCATCCTCGGCTCAGACGGCGATCGGCGCCGTGATGGTGGGGTGGTGACGGTAGTCGAGGACCTCGAAGTCGTCGTAGTCGTAGTCGAAGATCGACGCGGGGGTGCGCCGCAGCCGCAGCCGCGGGTACGGGTACGGCTCGCGGGAGAGCTGCTCGCGCACCTGCTCCTCGTGGTTCGCGTAGATGTGCACGTCCCCGCCGGTCCACACGAACTCGCCGGGCGTCAACCCGGTCTGCTGCGCGACCATCACCGTGAGCAGCGCGTACGAGGCGATGTTGAACGGCACGCCGAGGAACAGGTCCGCCGAGCGCTGGTAGAGCTGGCATGAGAGCCGCCCGGGGGCGCCGTCCTGACCGGGGGAGACGTAGAACTGGAACAGCGCGTGGCACGGCGGCAACGCCATCTCGTCCACCTCGGCGGGGTTCCACGCGGTGACGATGTGCCGGCGCGAGTCGGGGTTCGTCCGGATCTGCTCCACGACCTTGGCGATCTGGTCGATGTGGCCCCCGTCCGGGGTGGGCCACGAGCGCCACTGCACGCCGTAGACGGGGCCGAGCTCGCCGTCCTCGTCCGCCCACTCGTTCCAGATCCGCACGCCGCGCTCCTGGAGCCACCGCACGTTCGAGTCCCCGCGCAGGAACCACAGCAGCTCGAGCGCGACCGACTTGAAGTGCACGCGCTTGGTCGTGATCAGCGGGAAGGACTCGGCCAGGTCGAAGCGCAGCTGGCGGCCGAACACGCTGCGCGTGCCCGTGCCGGTCCGGTCCGTCTTGACGGCCCCGTGGGCCATCACGTCGGCGAGGAGGTCCTCGTAGGGGGTGGGGATGCTCACCCGGTCCACTCTAGCGATCCGAGCGGACGCGCTGAGCGTCGTCGACGGCCCGGCGGAGGCGGGTACCGGCAGGGCAGGGCCCCGCCCCCGGTCAGCCGTGGAAGACCATGTCCTGGTACTCGGGGTAGCGGCGCAGGTAGTCCTCCACGTAGGAGCACTCGGGCACGATCCGGTCACCCTCCGCGCGCAGCCGGTCCAGGACCATGGTCACGAGGGCGCGGGCATAACCGCGGCGGCCAAACTGCTCGTCGATGATGGTGTGCTGCAGGCGCAGGACCACGGTGTCCTCGCCGTCCGCGCCGCGCACGGTCTCCTGGTCGTAGCCGAGGAACCCGATGAAGGTCCCGTCCTGGCGCAGCTCGAAGCGCTGACGGTCCGGGTCCCGGGTCACCGTGAGGCGCTCGTGGACGATCTTCTCGGGCTGGCTCTGGGCGGCGGTGTTCTCCATGACCCGAGCCTAGGGCCGGGGGCGGGCCCGCTCAACGGTGGCCCGGTCGTGCGGGCCGAGGCCGGCGCGGGCGGCTCAGTCGTCCCAGGGGTCGTAGACCTCGACGGCCACCACGTCGCCGTCGAGGTCGAGCGCGCGGTGCGCCACCAGCACAGCGCCGGGCCGCAGCCACGGATCCTCGGTCGGCAGGGCCCGCAGCACGCGGTCCGCCTGGCCGGCGGCCGCGTCCTCGACCACCTCGAACAGGGTCGGCAGCACCGGCCGGTGCGTGCACACGACCAGCGGCCGGGAGCGGCCCATGAGCTCGGCCATCACCTTGCGGGTCTTCTTGGGCTTCTCCCGGGCCGTGGTCTCCGTGAACGCGCCCTTGGTCTTCAGCGGCAGCCGGCTGGACTTCACGAGCGGGGCCAGCGTCTCCACGCAGCGGCGCCACGGGGAGGAGACCAGCCGCTCCGGCCGCCA
>NZ_KV824855.1:0-1471 GCF_001816085.1 Micrococcus sp. HMSC31B01 | reverse complement strand
CCAGCCGCTCCGGCCGCCAGGCCGACACGAGGCCCTCGACGGCGAGCGCCTGCCGCCGGCCCGTCGCCGCCAGCGGGCGCTCCTGCTCGGCGCGGGACCACGAGGAGCGGGGCTTGGCCTTGGCGTGGCGCAGCACCAGCAGCGGCACGGTCCGCAGGCGCCCCCGGGAGGCGGCACGCAGCAGCAGCTCGAGCGGTTCGCGATCCGAGTCGTTCGTCAGCAGCCGCCGGGCCTCGTCCGGCCCGACCCAGCGGACCTCGTCCACCTCGTCGCCGTCGGGCAGGGCGCGCTGGCCGTCGACCTCGGCGGCCCAGTACCAGACCTCCTTGCTCAGACGTGCGCCCCGCTTGCCGGGCACCTCGTACGCGGTCACGCACAGCGGGATGCCCGGCCGCAGCTCCAGGCCGACCTCCTCGCGCAGCTCGCGCACCGCGCACTCCGGCAGCGTCTCACCCGGATCGAGCTTGCCCTTGGGCCACGACCAGTCGTCGTAGCGCGGCCGGTGGATCACCATCACCTCGAGGCCGCCGGGCACGCGGCGCCACGGCAGCATGCCGGCGGCCAGCACCTCGGCGCGGGGGCCTTCCGAGACACGGTCCTCCGTGGACCAGCGGGCGACGCGGTCGGCGTGGGACGAGGGCATGGGGCGGGTTCCTCTCGGGTGCGGCGGCCGCGACGACTGCTGGGGCAGGGCACGGGGCGTGGCCGACCCCGCGGGGGCCGGCCCCACCAGGATACGAGGCCGCCGGGATGTGCCCGGCCGGTCCCCGCCCGAGGGTCTCAGGGGCGGCGGTACTGGGCGTCGGCGGCGAACAGCTCGAAGCCGAGGGACGCGTAGAGCGTGACGGCGGCCGTGTTGTCCGCGTCCACGTACAGGTCCACGACGTCGACCCCCTGCTCCGCCATCCGGTGCAGCCCCGCCAGGGTGAGGGCCCGACCGAGGCCGAGGCCCTGGGCGTCGGGGGAGACGCCCACGGCGTACACCTCCCCGACGCGCGGGCCGTCGGCTCCGGCATCCGGCTCCACCTTCGTCCAGTGGAAGCCGAGCAGCCGCCCGTCCGCCTCGCGGGCGGCGAGCAGGAGGCCGTCGGCGTCGAACCAGTCCTCCGCCATGCGGTCGTCGAGGTCGGCGCGGGTCAGGCTGCCCTGTTCGGGGTGGTCCGCGAAGGCGGCGGCGTTCACGTCCAGCCAGGCCTGCTCGTCCTGGCCGGGGACGAAGCCGCGCAGGGTGACCCCGTCGGCGAGCCGCACCTCCGGCAGGGCGGCGAGCGCCGCGTGCGACAGGCGCATCCGGCGCAGCTCGCGGACGGGCTCGAGGCCGTGCCGCCGGGCGAGCCGGACCGCCCCCGGGAGCATGCCGTGGGCCCAGACGCTCGTGGTGTCCTCCCGCGCCAGGTCTCGGACCGCGGCGGCCGCGGCGTCGGCCAGGGCCGTCCCCCGGCCGATGCGGCGTGCCGCCGGGTCGACGACG
>NZ_KV824854.1:0-2518 GCF_001816085.1 Micrococcus sp. HMSC31B01 | reverse complement strand
TCGCGCGGGGCAGCAGGCGCGCACGGACGGCGTCGGAGACCAGCCACGGCGCCGGCAGCGCCCGGGTGAGCTCGGCGAGCGGGTCGTAGCCACGCCGTCGGAATCCGACCGCGCCGCCCGGGACCGGGACGAGCAGGGCGTGCCGCGCCCCGGGCAGGTCCGGCTCGAGACGCGCCGCGGCGACGGTCCGGCACAGGGCCTCGCCCAGCACGCCGCGCAGGTGCAGCGCGTGATGGTCCTTGAACGCGAGCACGGCGGCCGCCAGCGGGTCTGCGTAGCGCCCGGCCGCCATCACCGGCAGCGGAGCGCCGCCGGGGCCCAAGGGCAGGGTCGGGGCGTCCTGCTCCGCCCGGAAGGGCCGGGACAGGGCGGCGGTCAGTCCCTCCGCGCAGGCCGGGCAGAGCCGGTGGCCCGGCGCGGCGCACACCGCGCACTCGGCGGGCAGGACCAGGTCGGCCAGGGCCCGACCGAGGGTGCCGAACACCGACGGCGGGGACGGGGAGGACGGCGGGGTGCGCATGCGACGAGTCCACCGCACGCCGCCGCCGTCCGGGCGCCGGGGCGAGCCGCTGTGCGGGACGGGGCGGCTGTGCAGGAGTGGACGACGGGGCGGCGGGCGCGGGCTCGGATCAGTCTGGGAACGAGAGGTCGCGCACCCCGCGGTCGAGCTCCTGCGCCCGCCACGAGGAGCCCACCAGCAGGAACACGAACTCGTCCGTCTCCGCGTAGTAGGCGCCGTCGTCGCCGACGGAGATCCCCCGCAGACCGCCCAGCGGGTTGAGCTCCCGGACGGTGCCATCGACCGAGACGATCCGCGGCACCACGCGCTCGTCGGGCTTCTCGGCGTACGCCGAGACGAGCAGGTTCGTGTCTCCGGCCCACTCCACCGAGTCCTCCGACCCGGAGGAGGGCAGCAGGATCGGCTCGGTCAGGGCGTTCGGCACCCCTTTCGAACCGCGCACGACGCCGGACACGCGCAGGGTGGTCCGCTGGCCGTCGTCGACGAGCATCGCGGCCCGGGCCCCACTCCGCGACAACCGCAGGTCGACGATCCGCTCGCCGGGCCGCAGCCAGGTGGCCGTCACGATGCGCTCCTGCCCGCCGGGCTGGGCCGAGACGGCGCGGATCCGCGAGGTCGTGCCCCGGTCGGCCGCCCACACCCAGCCCAGGAGGTCCAGCGACGGGACGGTGAGCCCGGTGCCGCGCAGCACCTCCCGCAGGGAGCCGTCCGTGCCGGCGACGTGGACCGCCGTCCGGTCACGGGTGACGAACGCGAATCGGCTGCGGTCGCCGGACATCGTCGGGCGGACCGGATCGAGCGCGGTGACGTCCGGAGCGCCGCCCACCGGCGTGACGCTGGTCCCCTGCACGTACACGAGTCCGCCCGTCGCCGCGTCGATGCCCACCTGGACCGATCCGACGGCGGGGTCGGTCTGGACCGGGGCGGGGCCGTCGTCTCCCGACGTGGACAGCTGGGCGCCGGCGACGGTCACCTCGACCTCCTTGACCGATTGGAGGCCCGTCAGGGTCAGCTCCAGCTGCTCCCGCATGCGGTGCCGCCGGTCGGCGTCGGCCCCCTCGGCGGCCGCCTGGGTGAGGTCGACGTGGGCCACGCCGTCGTCGTCGACGCGCACCGTGGGCGCGGCCAGGTCGGTGCCGGTGCGCAGCGGGAAGGCCGTCTCCACCGCCCCGGCCAGATACGGTGCCGGCCCGCGCAGGAGCGCTCGCGTCACCGCGGTCACGGTGGTGCCCCGATTGACGAACCACCGCACGTCCGGCACGACGTAGCGCTTCGCGGTGTCGTAGAAGGCGAGCTCGTGCGGGGCGAACAGCTGTCCGAACTGCGCCTGGGAGAGCAGCGTGCCGTTCTCCGTGGACGTGATCCGCATGCCCTGCGGCCGTTCCTGCACCGTGACGGCCCAGGCCCGCGTGGTCCCCGGCGGCGCGATGGTCCGCAGGCCGTACTCGTCGATCTCCGAGTCGACCTCGACCTGGATCTGGTAGTCCCCGGCGCCGTCGCCCCGGGTGATGCGCGGCTCCGCCGAGTACACGAGGGTGCGCTGCCCGGGCGTCCACTGGGTGGCCGCGGGCCCGTCGAGGAACTGGCGCGCCACCGCGTAGTCGTCCTGCGGGCTCGTGCCCGCGAGCAGGAAGCCCCGGATGGCCTCCTCCGCCGTGTCCGACTCGGCCGGTCCCGGCGGATGGAACTGCGGCGCGTCTGCGGCTGCGGTGGCCCCGTCGACCGGGTCCGCGCTGCGCACCTCGGAGCTCTGGGGGATCTGAGTGCAGCCGCTGAGGGCGAGCATCAGGGCGGCGATCACGCCGACGACGGCGACACGCGGCGGACGGGGCGGCTGCGGATCCACGGTGGTCATCGGGCCTCCTCTGCCGCATCCTCGCCGGTCCGGTCCCCGGGGGCCGGCCCGTCGGCGGGATCCCCCGGAGGGACCCTGCGCACCGGCCGGGTCGGTGCGGTCAGGGCCTGCTCGTCCTGGCGCGCGCACGGCGGGGCGTCCGC
>NZ_KV824853.1:0-3026 GCF_001816085.1 Micrococcus sp. HMSC31B01 | reverse complement strand
GAAGGGTCAGTTCCGCAGACGATTCGCCGGGGCCGAGCCGGGGGCGCCCGCGGCCCTGCGGCCGTCGGAACGGCGGTAGGCCATCGCGAGCACGGCCCCGGAGAGGTTGTGCCAGATCGAGAACACGGCGCCCGGCAGGGCTGCCGCCGGCGAGATGTACTGCGCGGCGAGGCCCGCGGCCAGGCCCGAGTTCTGCATGCCGACCTCGATCGAGACCGTGCGCGCCACGGGCGTGGGCAGCCGGAACAGCTTCGCCGCGCCGTAGCCGAGCAGGTAGCCGAGCCCGTTGTGCAGCACCACCGCTGCGAACACCAGCAGGCCCGCCGACAGCACGCGGGAGGCGCTGTTGCCGACGACGGCGGCCACCACCAGCGCGATGAACACCACCGAGACCCACGGCAGGGCGGGCAGCACGCGGTCGACGACGCGGCGCAGCAGCAGGCGCACGACGAGTCCGCCTAGGACCGGCAGGAGCACGATGTTCACGATGGACTTGGCCATGGCGCCGCCGTCGACGGCCATGTACTGGCCGGCCAGCCACAGGGTGAGCAGCGGCGTGAGCAGCGGGGCCAGGAGCGTGGACACGGAGGTCATGGCCACGGAGAGGGCGGTGTCGGCGCGGGCGAGGTAGCTGACCACGTTCGAGGACGTGCCGCCCGGGGCCGAGCCCACGAGGATCACGCCCGCCGCGAGCTCGGGCGGCAGCTGGAGCACGACGGCGACGCCGAGCCCCAGCAGCGGCATGATCGCGTACTGCGCCACCACGCCCAGCAGCACGGGCAGCGGCCGGCGGGCGACGAGGCCGAAGTCCGGAAGGGTCAGCGTCAGGCCCATGCCGAACATGATGATCCCGAGGAACAGGTTGACCTGGGGCAGCAGCGTCTTCGCGGCGGTCGGGGCGAGGAAGCCCACGAGCGCGGCGGCGAGCACCAGCAGCGGGAAGACGGTGACGGCGATGCGGGCGGAGCGGTCTTCCGCGCGGCGGGCGTCGGTGGGGGCGGGATCCGGTGCGGTCATCCCGTCATGGTAAGAGCGGGGCCGCGGTGCGTCGTCGCGTGACGCGGCGCCGTCGTCGGCCTTCCGGAATCTTCTGCGCCCCTGACCCTTCTGGACGTCCGCTCCCGCCCCAGAAGGGTCAGTTCCGCAGACGATCCTCCGCGCCACCGGCGTCGAGACCGCCACGCTCCGCGATCGCGGCCCGCACCAGCGCCGCCGTCTCGACGAATCCCCGCCACCGGTCCGTCCCCGCCACCCGGATGTTGAGCCAGCCCTGACGCAGGAACACCGCGTCCCGGCGGGTGTCCTTGCCGACCTGCGCGGCGCCGTCGTGGGTCTTGCCCTCGTAGTGGATCGCGATCCGCCACCGCCGGTAGCCGAGGTCCGCGCTGGCGGGGTGCCACAGCGAGTAGTCCGGGTCCCAGAGCTCGATCTGCAGGTCCGGCTCGGGCAGCCCCGCGGCCATCAGCGCCAGGCGCAGTTCGGTCTCGGCCGGGGAGTCGGAACCGGTGCGCACGAGCGCGAGCGCCTCCCGCGCCCGCACGATCCCGGCCTCGCCGGTGTGCCGCTCGAGCGCGGCGCCGAGCTCCCGGCGGGTGGCCAGCGCGACCTTCCCCCGCCGTTCGTCCTCCCGTGCCAGCCGATCTCCGACCGCCACGAGCGCGTCTCGGTCCAGGACGGTGGCCAGGTGGAACCAGGTGTCGGCGTGCGAGGTCCATCGCAGCCCGTGCAGCCGGTCCCTCCGCACGAGGACGCGGTCCAGGTCCACGAGCCGGGTGCGCACGCCGGGCTCCCGTAGCACCCGGCGGGTGCGGGACCGCAGGACGGTAGGACGCACCCGGGCCTTCACGTCGTCCGGGAGGGGCCAGCCCAGCAACCGGGCCACGGACTCTCCGGTCACCACGACGTCGGGACGCATCGCCGCCAGGTCCTGCAGCCGGGACAGCTCGGTGGCGAGGGGACGCGCGGGCGGCGTCGCCCCGGTGACGGGGCCGATCCAGCGGTAGTGGCCGTGCGCGACGCGTTCGACGTCCCGGCTGCGCAGCCGCGACCCGGACACCCCGGCGGCCAGCGCCTGCGCCCGCGTGAACGGGGCGTCCTGGAGGTGGGCGGGGAAGGGTCCGGGCACGCGCATGGCCCCGATCCTGCTCGCTCCCGACGTCGGCGGGCCCGGTTGTCCACAGGCCCTGCGGAGGCGTCGGGCCGACGTCGTCGTGGACGTCCTGCCGCGCGCTGGGAATCCGTTGCACATCTGACCCTTCTGGGCCGCCGCGCAGCGCTCGGAAGGGTCGGATCCGCAGAAGATTCCGGGATCACCCGCTCAGCCCGTACTCCTTCAGCATCTTCCGGGCCTCCTGGGTGCCGGCCCTCTGCAGCTCGAGCAGCTGCGCGTAGATCCCGCCGGACGCGGCCAGCTCGGCCGGGGTCCCGATCTCCTGCACCTGCCCGCCGCGCAGCGTGACGATCCGGTCCACGGACGCGATCGTGCTCAGCCGGTGCGCCACGATCAGGCTCGACCGCCCCACCATCAGGTCCTCGAGGGCCGCCTGCACGAGCCGTTCTGACTTCGTGTCCAGTGCGGAGGTGGCCTCGTCCAGCACAAGGATCGGCGCGTCCTTCAGCACGGCCCGCGCCACCGCGATCCGCTGCTTCTGCCCGCCGGACAGCCGCAGCCCGCGCTCGCCGATCACCTGTTCGTAGCCGTCGTCGAACGCCGCCACGAACCGGTGCGCGTACGCGGCCTTGGCGGCGGCCCGGACGCGCTCGTCGGAGGCGTCGGGGTCCGCGTAGGCGATGTTCTCGCGCACCGTCCCGGAGAACAGGCTCGGCTCCTGGAACACGGTGGCGATCCGCCCGCGCAGCGCGGCCAGGTCCAGCCCGGCGACGTCCTGTCCGAACACCTCGATGCGTCCGCTCGTCACCGGGTACAGACCCAGCAGCAGGTGCGCGATGGTCGACTTCCCGCCGCCCGACTCGCCCACGAGCGCCACCCTGGCACCCCGCGGGCAGGGCCCGGGAGAACAGCCCGG
>NZ_KV824852.1:0-3682 GCF_001816085.1 Micrococcus sp. HMSC31B01 | reverse complement strand
GCCGCCGACGTCGTCGCCTCCCCCGACGGCCGCGGCACCCGCCTGCCCCCGGGCCGCCGGCCCCAGCCGCGACTCGCGGACCTGCCCGCCCTCGTGGAGACGATGCGCCTGTCCGGGCTCGAGGTGTCCCTGCTGGAGACCGGCACACCCCGCCGCACGCTGCCGGCGGGTGGGGAGCTGGCGGCGTACCGGATCGTGCAGGAGGCGCTCACCAACACGCTGCGCCACGGCGGGCCGGACGCGGACGCCTTCGTCACGCTCGCCTGGACGGCGCACGGCCTGGACCTGCAGATCGACGACGACGGCTGCGGCGCCGCCGCCGACCCCGCCACCCGGGGCAGCGGCCAGGGTCTGCGGGGGGCCGCCGAGCGGACGGCCCTGTTCGGCGGGACGCTCGAGACGGGGCCGCGCGTCGGGGCCGGGTACCGCGTGTCCGCCCACCTGCCGTACTCGGCGGTGTGAGGGGTGGCCGCCCCCGTCTCGCCCGCTCACCCCGCCCGACTTGAGAGGATGACCCCATGAGCTCTGAGGAGACCGTCCCCGTCCGCGTGGCCCTGGTGGACGACCAGGCACTGATCCGCTCCGGGCTGGCCATGCTCGTGGACTCGCAGCCGGACCTGACGGTCGTGGCGGAGGCGGGCAGCGGGCGCGAGGCGGTGGCGTCGGTGTCCGTGGCGGGCGCCGACGTCGTGCTGATGGACGTGCGCATGCCGGAGATGGACGGCATCGAGGCCACCCGCGCGCTGCTGCGCCGGCCGGACGCCCCGCGCGTCGTGGTGCTGACCACCTTCGACCTGGACGAGTACGCCTTCGACGCGATCGAGGCGGGCGCCAGCGGCTTCCTGCTCAAGGACGCCCCGCCCGAGGAGCTGCTCGCCGCGATCCGCACGGTGCACCGGGGCGACGCCGTGATCGCCCCGTCCACGACGCGCCGGCTCCTGACGCACATGGCCCCGCGTCTGCGCTCGGACCAGGTCCGCAGCGCCGAGTGCGAGGAGCAGCAGGCGGCCGTGGCGTCGCTGACCCCGCGCGAGCACGAGGTGCTGGTGCTCATGGCGCAGGGCGCCGCGAATCTGGAGATCGCCGCCGAGCTCGTGCTCTCCGAGGCCACGGTGAAGACGCACGTCGGCCGGGTGCTGGCCAAGCTAGGCGCCCGCGACCGCGTGCAGGCCGTGCTCATCGCCCACCGCGCGGGCCTCGTGCAGTTCTGACCCGCCGTTCCGGCACGCCCTGCAGCCCCCGCCCTAGCCCCTGCCCCACCCCTCGTCGAGGCCCGCAGACACGCCGCTACGCCGTCGTCGTAGCGGCGTGTCTGCGGGCCTCAACGGCCGGCCTCGGCGGTCGGCCGGGGCGGTCGGCCGGGGCGGCGGGGCCCTTCCCTGAGCCACTCCCCAGGCGCCTGCCAGCACAATCACAGGTCATACCTGGGTATGAGTCGGACGCCCCGAGGTTCATCCTCATGGCCCTGCCGGTGCGCCCACCCCCTCCGCGATGCTGGACGCAGGCCCCGCAGCGGGTCCGCCGCCGGGGTGCACGCGCCGATGGCCGCCCCGGCCCGACGCGCACTGGAGGAGAGGCACCATGACCGGCAGCATCCTGGACCACCCCACCCCGACGACGTCCCGCGCCTCCGACCCAGCCGCCGAGCAGGCGCAGCGGGACAGTGAATGCGTGGCCTTCTTCGTGGCGCTGGTGACGGCCGCCGTCGTGATGCTGGGCCTGAGCCTGTTCACGGGGGTCGAGGGGCTGCTCCGCCTGGCGCTCACCGCGGGCGCCGGCCTGCTCGCCGGCGCCGTCGCGTGGGCCACCGCCCGCCCCGTCCTGGAGGACGACGCCCCGGGCGACTGACCCGGCCGCGCCCTCAGGGCCGCAGGCCGCGCAGGTACGTGTCCAGCAGCCAGCCCCGCTGGTCCGGGCCGTGGCCCAGCAGCGCGCACTCCGGCGACCGGGTGACCATGAGCAGGCCGAACAGGTAGTCCGCCCCGGTCACGTCCGGGCCCACGAGCCCGGCCCGCCGCGCCTCGGCCACCACCTGGTCCGCGAGCTCGAGGATCACACGCTCGGCCTCGGCGATGAGGGCCTCGGCGGCCGGTCGGCGGGGTCGAAGTCGTCCCGGGCCGCCGCGAGCGAGGCCAGGTTCACGGCCCCCAGGTCCTCCGCGAGCCTCCGCCACCGCGCCTCGGTCCCACCGCCGTGCCCGTCCCCGCCCACCCCGTCGAGGAAGGCCTGCAGGATCCCCCCGGTGCGGGCCACGACGTCCTCGAGCACGGCGTCCAGCAGATCCCGACGCGTGGGGAAGTGCCGGTACAGCGTCCCCACGCCGACCCCGGCCTCCTGCGCCACCCCGCGCAGGGACATCGCCGCCCCCTGGGTGGCGATGAGACGGCCGGCGGCCGCCAGCAGGTCCTGGCGGTTGGCGCGGGCGTCGGCTCTCATGTCCCCATCATCCCACTCCACCCCGCACCGCCCGGCGGCGGGGACCTGACGCCCTCGGGTCCACGCCTCGCCGGCCCGCCTCATCCCCGGGCATGACCCGCCGCCCGCGGAGGTGGTCCCCTCCTCCGATCCGCCCCGCCGGGTCCGCGCGGGAGAGTGGCCGCCATGGACACCTCTTCCCCCGCACACCCCTTCTCCCCCACGCCCCCCGGCCCCGTCGCGCCGGGGCCGGGCACGCCGTCGTCGTCCGCCACCACGACGACGGCGCCCGCCGTCTGCGCCCGCGGCCTCACCCGCGCCTACGGGCGCGGTGACGCGCAGGTGCACGCCCTGCGCGGGGTGGACGTGGACTTCGCCTCGGGCGCGTTCACCGCGATCATGGGGCCCTCGGGCTCGGGCAAGTCGACGCTCATGCACTGCCTGGCCGGGCTGGACGCGCCGACCTCGGGCTCCGTGAGGATCGGCGGCACCGAGATCACCGGGCTGGACGACACCGCCCTGACCCGGCTGCGTCGCGACCGCGTGGGCTTCGTGTTCCAGGCCTTCAACCTCGTGCCCACGCTCACGGCCGAACAGAACATCGTGCTGCCGCTCGAGCTGGCCGGCCGCACCCCGGACCGCGCCTGGCTGGACGAGATCACCCGGGCACTGGGCCTCGCGGACCGGCTGGGCCACCGCCCGCACGAGCTCTCGGGCGGTCAGCAGCAGCGCGTCGCCGTCGCCCGCGCCCTGCTCACCCGACCGGACGTCGTGTTCGGGGACGAGCCCACCGGCAACCTGGACACCGCCACCTCCACCGAGGTGCTCGGCCTGCTGCGCCGGTCCGCGCGGGAGATGGGCCAGACCGTCATCATGGTCACCCACGACCCCGTGGCCGCCTCCGCCGCCGACCGCGTCGTGCTGCTCGCGGACGGCCGCCTGGCCGGTGAGCTCGTGGACCCCACCGTCGAGTCCGTCACCGCGGCCCTGACCGCCCTGTCCGCCCCGGCCGAGGGCGGGGTGCGCTGACCGTGTGGACCGTCGCCCTCTCCCAGCTGCGCACCCAGCCGCGCCGCTACGTCTCCCTGGTGCTGGCCATCCTGATCGGCACCCTGTTCCTCGCGGCCTCCTTCCTCGTCTCCTCGACGGCGCAGGCCACCCTGCGCGCCACGCTCGGCAGCACCTACGCCGACGCCGACCTCGTGGTCCTGCCGGGCGGGTCCAAGGACATCTCCGACCTCGCCGGCACCTCCGCCGAGCCCGGCCC
>NZ_KV824851.1:0-1279 GCF_001816085.1 Micrococcus sp. HMSC31B01 | reverse complement strand
GGGCGCCGCCGCGGTGCCGGCTGTGCCGGCGACGTGGTCGATGAGGGCGCGCAGATCGGCGAGGTACGCGCGCACGGTCTGGGGGCTGCGGTTCCGCTCGTGGCGCAGGTGCTCCTCGAACGCCTCGAGCCAGGCCGTGTCCCGGGGCGAGGGGGCGCGCGGGACCGGGACGGGACGGACGGAGGACGACGGGGTCATCCCCCCACTCTGCCATCCGCCCCAGGGCGGCGCCGCCCGGGAGCACGCGGCCGGAGGTCATCCCCGCCGCCACCGGTCCTCGACCCGTTCGGCCAGGCCCGCCCGCTGCAGCCGGGACAGGCACGCCAGGACGGTGGGCAGCGCGAGCCCGGCGCTGACGGTGATCCGGTCGACGGGCACCGCCTGGCGCAGGGGCAGCGCCTCGTGGACGAGGGCCTCCTCCATCGTGAGCCCGTCGGTGGGCCGCGCGGCGGACTCGGGAGCTGCCCGGGTGGAGATCCTCCCGCCCGCGCCGCCGCTCCGGGCGGGCCCCTGGCCGAGCAGGGCGAGGGCCTCCTGCTCGGTGGTCACGAGACGGGCGGGGCTCTCCTGCAGCAGACGGTGGCAACCGGCGGAGCTGGGCGAGGTCACGGGGCCGGGGACCACGCCCACCTCGCGGCCGAGGCCGAACGCGTGGCCCGCCGTGTTCTGCGCTCCCGACCGCCAGCGCGCCTCGACCACCAGCACGGCCCCCGCGAGCGCGGCGATGACCCGGTTGCGCTGCAGGAACCGGTACCGCGTGGGACTCGCACCGGGCGGCATCTCGGACACGAGCAGCCCGGCGGCCATCACCGCGCGAAGCAGGTCCTCGTGGCCGGCCGGGTAGAACCGGTCGAGGCCGCCGGCCAGCACCGCCACCGTGGGCGGGACGCCGTCGCGATCCGCCGCGTCTTCCGGTGCGGCGGGCGCCTGCAGCGCGGCCCGGTGGGCGGCGCCGTCGATGCCGTACGCACCGCCGGAGATCACGCACGCGCCCTGCTGGACGGCGTGGGCGGCGCAGCGGGCGGTCACGGTCCGTCCGTACGCGGTCGCCTCCCGGCTGCCGACGACGGCGAGCATCCGGTCCGCGGGAGGCAGCGTTCCGGAGCCGCGGAACCACAGGCCCAGGGGCGCCTCCTCGCCCAGGTCCGCCAGGGCGGCGGGCCAGGCGTCGTCCTCGGGGATCAGCAGGCCTCCCCCGAGCCGGTGCAGAGTCACGAGGTCACGCTCCGGCTCCAGCCGGGCGGCCCGGGGCGCCCAGCGGGCCAGCCCCGCGGCCCAG
>NZ_KV824850.1:933-2744 GCF_001816085.1 Micrococcus sp. HMSC31B01 | reverse complement strand
GGCGGCGGACGAGGCCGGGCGGCGCAGCGGCGCCGGCTCCCACGCGGACGGCCTCCTCGACGACGCCGTCACGCGCCGCCGTCAGGACGACGAGGACTGAGGCCCGGCGGGAGCGCTCAGCGCTCGAGCGTCGGGTCCCCGGGATCGACGGGCGTGAGCCGACGCCGCTCGGCCATCGGCTCGGACGCGGGCAGGCCGTGGGTGGCCGGGTCCGTCTCGGCGACGTGGCTCACGGCCTCGGGCGTGTGGTCCCCGTACTGCCGGTACTCCTTCACGCACAGCACGGGCTGATCGATCTCCTGCAGCAGCTCGTCCGAGACCGATCCCATGACGAACCGGCCGAAGCCGCCGCGGCGGCGCACGCCGATGACCACGATGGACGGGTCCAGCTCCGCGGCCACGTCCTTCATCTCCTCCACCGTGGACCGGCCGCGCGCGTACTGGCGGAACTCGGCCGTCACGCCGGAGGCGTCCAACCGGGCCTGCACGCCGCGCTGCTGCTCCTCCGTGACGAGGGACTTGGTGCGGTGCTCGCCGCCGGGGCCCGCATTGACCACCACCACGTGCTCGCCGGTGGAGCGGGCGATGTCCAGGGCGGTGTCCAGAGCGGCGTCCGCGGCCTTCGAGGGGGCGTAGCCGACGAGGATGGTCATGGGGTGCCTCCGCGGGGTCGAGGGGACGGGTCTGAGGTCAGCGTAGTGCGGGCCGGGCCCGCGGCGGAGGGGCTCAGCCCTCGCGCAGGTGGCGCAGGTGCGCGGCCACCGTCTGGACGGCCACGCGGGCCACGGTGCCGGTGAGGCCGGGGTAGATGCGCGGGGCCAGGTCCTCGGGCGTGATCGTCGCCGCCTCGGTCTCGGGCAGCGCGGCCAGGGCGGCGCGGATCTGCTCCAGGCGGCCCTCGCGGTGGTGCCGGTAGTCGCGGGCGACGACGTCCAGCGGCCCCGGCACGGGCCCGTGCGCGGGCAGCACCGTGAGCGGGCCCGCCGCCTCGAGGCGGCGCAGGCTGGCCAGGTAGTCGGTGAGGGTGCCGTCCGGGTGGTCGAGCATGGTGGTGCCCGAGCCGAGGATGGTGTCGCCCGTGATGACCGCGCCGTGCGCGCCCGCGTCCGGGACGGCGAACGAGTAGGAGTCCGAGGTGTGGCCCGGGGTGTGCCACGCCAGCATCGGGGTGCCGGCGGCGTCGATCCGTTCGTCCGGCGTCAGGACGGCGGCCCCGCCGCGGCACCAGTCCGGGTCCGCGGCGCGCACGGGGGCGCCCGTGGCCGCGTGGAAGGCGTCCACCCCGCCGGTGTGGTCGGCGTGCCGGTGCGTCACCAGGATGAGCGCGATCCGGCGCCCCTCGGCCGCCGCACGGACGCGCTCGAGGTGGGCGGCGACGTCGTCCTCCGGACCCGGGTCCACCACGACGGCCGCGTCCGAGTCCGGTGCGGCGACCACGTACGTGTTGGTGCCCGCGAGGGTCATCGGGGAGGGGTTCTGGGCGGTCACGCAGCGCACCAGCGGGGCGGGCGTGGGGCCGGGCGTGGCGGTGGTCGTCGTCATAGGCTCGAGTGTATGGAGAACCAGCAGACCGGCCAGGCCGCGGACCGCGGCACCATCGACACGCGCGAGGGGTTCACGGGCAACTACGTGCAGTCCGGGGCGGAGTTCACGCGGGACACGAACTACATCGCGGACCGGATCGTGGCGGATCCGGAGGCCGTGCGGGCCCTGCCCGTGGCCGAGCCGTCCACGGTCGGCCGCGTGGGCGGCGGGCTCACCGAGGGGGCCGAGGCGTGGCCCGTCGAGGCGGGCCGCTACCGGCTCGTGGC
>NZ_KV824850.1:0-913 GCF_001816085.1 Micrococcus sp. HMSC31B01 | reverse complement strand
CGCTACCGGCTCGTGGCGGCGCGGGCGTGCCCGTGGGCGAACCGGACGATCATCGTGCGGCGCCTGCTCGGCCTGGAGGACGCGATCTCGCTGGGCACCCCGGGGCCGACCCACGACGAGCGGTCCTGGACCTTCGACCTCGACGAGGGCGGGAAGGACCCCGTGCTGGGCACCGAGCGGCTCCAGGAGAACTACTTCACGCGGTTCCCGGACTACCCGCGGGGCATCACGGTGCCGGCGATCGTGGACGTGCCGACGGGCGGCGTCGTGACCAACGACTACCCGCAGATCACCCTCGACCTCTCGACGGAGTGGACCGCGTTCCACCGCGACGGCGCCCCGCAGCTGATCCCCGACGCCGGGCCGGAGCGGGACGAGATGTTCGAGGTGATCGAGCGCGTGTTCACCGAGGTGAACAACGGCGTGTACCGGTGCGGCTTCGCGGGCTCGCAGGAGGCGTACGACGCCGCGTACGAGCGGCTGTGGGCCGCGATGGACTGGCTCGAGGAGCGCCTGTCGACGCGCCGTTTCCTGATGGGGGAGCGGATCACCGAGGCCGACGTGCGGCTGTTCACCACGCTCGTGCGGTTCGACCCCGTGTACCACGGGCACTTCAAGTGCAACCGGAACAGGCTGACCGAGATGCCGGCGCTGTGGGGCTACGCGCGCGACCTGTTCCAGACCCCGGGCTTCGGCGACACGATCGACTTCGTGCAGATCAAGGAGCACTACTACGTGGTGCACGAGGACATCAACCCGACGGGCATCGTGCCCGCGGGCCCGGAGCTGGCGAGCTGGCTGAGCGAGCACGGGCGTGAGGCGTTCGGCGGGGACCCGTGGGGCGGCGGCACCGCACCCGGGCCCGTGCGCGAGGGCGAGCGCGTGGACCCGGAGCACACGCCGCTGCGGTGAG
>NZ_KV824849.1:0-1347 GCF_001816085.1 Micrococcus sp. HMSC31B01 | reverse complement strand
GCCGGGCCGAGCGCCGCACCCGGCGGATCCGCTCGAGGTGCTCGAGGTAGCGCCGGGCCGTCACGCGGGAGATGCCCAGGCGCTCGCCCACCTCGGCCGCGCTCAGGGCGGTCTCCGGGTCCGCCCCCAGCAGCTCCACCACCTCGCGCAGGGTGCTCTCGGTCAGCCCCTTGGGCAGGGCCTCGGCGCGCCGCTCGCGGGAGACGCGGAAGACGGCGTCCACCTGCTCCTGGCCGTCGAGGGCGCCGTCGCCGGCCAGCATCGCCGAGGCGGCGCGGAACCCGCCCAGCCGATCCGCGAACTCGTCGAACCCGAACGGCTTCACGAGGTACTGCGTCACGCCGTACGCGACGGCGCGGCGCACCACCGGCAGGTCGGTGGCCGCGGTGAGCGCCAGCACCCCGCCGTGGAAGCCGGCCGCGCGCAGTTGGTGCAGGAAGTCCAGGCCGTGCCCGTCCGGCAGGTTCATGTCCAGCAGCACGACGTCGAACGGGAAGCGCCCGTCCGCGTGCAGGCCCGCCGCGGCGACCTGCCGCGCGGCCAACAGGGAGCCGGCCACCGCGGCCACCTCGAAGCCCGGCAGCCGGTCCAGGTGCGCCACGTAGGTCTCGGCCGTCAGCTGCTCGTCCTCGACGACGAGCACCCGGTACGGGCGGGCGGTCATATCTCCTCCTGGGGTCGGGGGTCGCGGGGCACCTCGACGGTGAACACGGTGCCCGAGTCGGTCGCGACGTCCGCGACCCCGCCGGCCTCCTCCGCGATCCGCCGCGTCAGCCACAGCCCCATGCCGCGTCCGGCGGCGCCGACGGGCTTCGTCGACCAGCCCCGGTCGAAGAGTCGGCCGCGGTCCGCGTCGGAGGGTCCGGGGCCGCCGTCGGCCAGCTTGCACGAGCAGGCCCGCGGCGTCCGAGACCACCTCGACGTCGACCCACCGGTCTGCCGCGGACAGGTCGGGTGCGGCGGCCGCGTCGAGGGCGTTGTCCACGAGGTTGCCCAGCACGGTCAGCAGGTCGAGCGGGCGCAGCGGGGCGGGCGCGGTCAGCTCGGCGGACCAGGTCAGCGCCACGCCCCGCTCACGCGCCTGGGCGGCCTTCGCGTCGAGCAGGGCGGCGAGGACGTCGTCGGAGGCCTCCTCGTCCGGGGCGCGGCGGGACAGCACGGCCCGGGCGGCCTCCAGCCGGCCCGACTCGACGAGGGCGAGGGCGGTGTGCAGCTGGTTGGCGTGCTCATGCGTCTGCGCGCGCAGCGCCGTGGTCAGGGTGTGGGCCACGGTGAGCTCGTCGCCGAGCCGCTGCAGGTCGGTGCGGTCGTGCAGGACGAGCACGCGCGATCCCGCCGGGGCGGTGG
>NZ_KV824848.1:0-5903 GCF_001816085.1 Micrococcus sp. HMSC31B01 | reverse complement strand
CCTCCTCGCCGATCAGGCCGGCGGCCTCGCCCCAGCCGGAGCCGAGGACGACGGCGACGCGGTGCTCCGCCACGCCCGTCGCCCGGGCGAGGGAGTCGGCGGCCGCGCGGGCCTCGGCGAAGCCCGGATGGTCGCCGGTCAAGGGGGAGTCGGGGGAGGGGATGCTGGTCTGGTCGGTCACGTCGTGGAGTCTAGGCGGTGTCCCGTGGCCGCTGGCTAGGACTTTCCCGTCCGTGGCGGACACAATGGAGCCCGTGACCGAGGAAAACAGCACCTTCATCCCGTCCCTGACCATCATCGGCGGCGGCCCCGGCGGCTACGAGGCCGCCATGGTGGCCGCGAAGCTGGGCGCCCGCGTGACCCTGGTCGAGCGCCAGGGGGTGGGCGGCGCGGCCGTCCTCACGGACGTGGTCCCCTCCAAGACGCTGATCGCCGCCGCCGACTCGATGCGCCGCGTGGGCGCCTCCGTGGACCTGGGCGTCGACCTCGGCGGGGGCGACGTCCACGCGGACATGGGCCGGGTCGGCCACCGCATCCTGAACCTGGCCCACGAGCAGTCCTCGGACATCCGCGCGGGCCTCGAGCGGGTCGGCGTCCGGGTGATCGACGGCGTGGGCCGCGTCGTCGGCCCCCACGAGGTGTCCGTCCGCGCCCTCGACGACGCCGACGCCGGCGCCGAGCCCGAGATCATCACCTCGGACGCGATCCTCGTGGCCGTCGGCGCGAGCCCCCGCGAGCTGCCCACCGCCGTCCCGGACGGCGAGCGGATCTTCAACTGGAAGCAGGTCTACAACCTCAAGGAGCTTCCCGAGCACCTGATCGTCGTGGGCTCCGGCGTCACCGGCGCCGAGTTCGCCTCGGCCTACAACCGCCTCGGCGCCAAGGTCACCCTCGTCTCCTCGCGCGACCGCGTGCTCCCCGGGGAGGACGCCGACGCCGCCGAGCTGCTCGAGAAGGTCTTCGAGGGCAACGGCCTCAGGGTGGTCTCCCGCTCCCGGGCCGAGTCCGTCGAGCGGACCGAGACCGGCGTGCGCGTGCACCTCTCCGGCGAGGGCGCCGAGGACACCCCGTCGATCGAGGGCTCCCACGCGCTGGTGGCCGTCGGCGGCGTGCCGAACACGGCGGGCCTCGGCCTCGACGACGTGGGCGTGAAGCTGGCCGGCTCCGGCCACGTGCTCGTGGACGGCGTCTC
Organism: Micrococcus sp. HMSC31B01; assembly: GCF_001816085.1. Classification (NCBI taxonomy): domain Bacteria; kingdom Bacillati; phylum Actinomycetota; class Actinomycetes; order Micrococcales; family Micrococcaceae; genus Micrococcus; species Micrococcus sp. HMSC31B01. The sequence continues at coordinate 4,711 of NZ_KV824848.1, read as the reverse complement.
CCGCACGTCCGTGCCGAGCATCTACGCGGCGGGCGACTGCACGGGCAAGCTCGCCCTCGCCTCGGTGGCGGCCATGCAGGGGCGCATCGCCGTGGCCCACCTGCTCGGCGACGCCCTCAAGCCGCTGCGCCCGCACCTGCTGGCCTCGAACATCTTCACCTCGCCGGAGATCGCCACCGTGGGCGTCTCGCAGGCGCAGGTGGACTCCGGCCAGTACCAGGCGGACGTGCTGCGACTGGACTTCCACACCAACCCCCGCGCCAAGATGTCCGGCGCGGAGGAGGGGTTCGTGAAGATCTTCGCGCGTCAGGGCTCCGGCACCGTGATCGGCGGCGTGGTGGTCTCGCCGCGCGCCTCCGAGCTGATCTACGCGCTCGCGCTCGCGGTCACGCACAAGCTGCACGTGGACGACCTCGCGGACACCTTCACCGTGTACCCGTCCATGTCCGGGTCGATCGCGGAGGCGGCACGCCGCCTGCACGTGCGGATCTGACCCAGAGACGACTTTCGGTCGTGAGATAGGGCCTATCTCACGACCGAAAGCGTCCATTCCCCCGATGTCACGTTCGACAGTGCGGGCGGGGGGCCCGGGCCGGCGAGGAGCGGGGTCAGCGCGCGGCGCGGCGCTCCCGGGCCGAGGTGACGGTGTCGAGGTCCGTGTGGCGGGTCTCGGGGGAGAGCACCAGCGCGATGACGGTGATCGCCGAGGCGGCGGCCAGGTAGTAGCCGACGTAGGCGACGTCGAACTTCTGCACCAGCCAGGCGGCGATGAACGGGGTCAGCGCCGCGCCGAGGATCGAGGACACGTTGTACGCGATGCCGGAGCCGGTGTAGCGCGTGTTCGTGGGGAACAGCTCAGGCAGCACCGCGGACATGGGCCCGAAGGTCAGACCCATGAGCGTCATGCCGGTGGCCAGGAACGTCAGCATCAGCGGCACGTTCAGCTCCGCACCCACGCCCATGTTCGCCGGCGCGAGCCACAGGCCGAATGAGAGGCCGAACACCACCATGAGCACCGAGATCACGATCAGGGTGGGGCGGCGGCCGAAGCGGTCCGCCAGCAGGCCGGAGACCGGCACGAACGCCGCGAAGAACAGGATGCCGACCAGCTGCAGCACGAGGAACTCGGCGTAGGGGACACCCAGGAAGCCGTTGGCCGGCTTGCCGATCGCGTAGGAGAGGATCCACGTGGTCATCAGGTAGAAGAGCACGTAGGTGGCGTACATGACGAAGGTGCCCAGGATCAGCTCCCACCAGTTGCGGCGGAACACCTCGCCCAGCGGCGCCTTCACACGCTGGTCGCGGTCGAGGGCGCGCTGGAAGACCGGGGTCTCCTCGAGCTTGACGCGGACGTAGAGGCCCACGGCCACCATCACGATCGAGAGCAGGAACGGCACGCGCCACACCCACGTGAGGAACGGGCCGTCGAGCACCGGGCTCGTCGAGTCGTGGCTGAAGCCGAGCACGAGTGCGAGGAACAGGCCGTTGGCCAGCAGGAAGCCGATCGGCGCGCCGAGCTGCGGCCACATGGCTGCCTGCGCGCGCTTGCCGTCCTTGGCGTACTCGGTGGCCAGCAGAGCGGCGCCGGACCACTCGCCGCCGAGCCCCAGACCCTGGAAGAAGCGCAGCAGCGTCAGCATGGCCGGCGCCCACAGGCCGATCTGGAAGTACGTGGGAAGCAGGCCGATGAGGAACGTCGCGATGCCCATGGTGAGCAACGAGCCGATGAGCGTGGTCTTGCGGCCCACGCGATCGCCCAGGTGGCCGAAGACGACGGCGCCCAGCGGCCGGGCGACGAACGCCGCGCCGAAGGTGGCCATGGAGGCCAGCAGGGCCGTGTTGTCGTCGCCGCCCGCGAAGAAGATCAGCGGGAAGACCGAGACGGCGGCCGTGGCATAGATGTAGAAGTCGTAGAACTCGATCGAGGTGCCCACGAGGGAGGCGATGATGACCCGCGAGCGGGGCACCTCCTCCGCGGTGGCGACCGCGTCCGACGTGAGATCGGTGGGGGCGCCCGGGTTCGCGGGCGGGGTGGAGTGGGACATGGTGTCTCCCTGGTATGACGGGCACAGGGGGTCGCGAGCGACCACGATGTGAGACGAAGATGCGTGTCAGGTTAAGCCTCGTCGCGCCGATCTGCGAGAGTCATGTCCCCGACGTCCACCATGTGGAACCAGTCGACGACGCCGGCGCTCCCCGCCGTCGGCGCCGGCGGCTCACTCCGCGTCGGCGATGGTGGCGATCACCGTGCCGGCCGTGACCGTCTGGCCCGGCTCGACGTCGAGACCGCTGACCACGCCCGCGCGGTGGGCCGCGAGCGGCTGCTCCATCTTCATGGCCTCCACGACCACGATCAGGTCGCCCTCGGCCACGGTCTGGCCGTTCTCGGCGGCGACCTTCACCACGGTGCCCTGCATCGGGGCGGTCAGCGCGTCCGTGCTGACGGCCGCGGCCACCGGTGCGCCGCGCTTGCCGCGGGGCCGGCGTCGTCCCGCGCCGGCCCGCTGGGCGGCGCCGGAGATCGTGTGCAGGGCCTCGCCCCACGTGGGCAGGGTGACGTCCACGCGCTTGCCGTTGACCTCCACGGTCACGGTGTGGCGCGCCTCGCGGGGGGCCGGCTCGGCCGGGGTGAGGGCGCTCGGCTCGATGCGGTTCGCGAACTCCGTCTCGATCCACCGGGTGTGCACCGAGAACGGCTCCTCCGAGCCGGCGATCTCGGGGGCGAAGGCGGGGTCGCGCACCACGGCGCGGTGGAAGGGCAGCACCGAGGGCATGCCGACGATCTCGGCCTCGCGCAGGGCGCGGGCGGCGCGCTGCAGGGCCTGGCGGCGGTCCGCACCGGTGACGATCAGCTTGGCGACCATGGAGTCGAAGGCCCCGGACACGGTCTCGCCCTCCACCACGCCGGAGTCCACGCGCACGCCCGGGCCGCTGGGCATGCGGAACGTGGTGAGCCGGCCGGGGGCGGGCAGGAAGTTGCGGCCCGGGTCCTCGCCGTTGAGGCGGAACTCGATCGAGTGGCCGCGGGGCTGCGGGTCCGTGTAGCCGAGGGCCTCACCGCGGGCCAGGCGGAACTGCTCGCGCACGAGGTCGATGCCGGTGATCTCCTCGGAGACCGGGTGCTCCACCTGCAGGCGCGTGTTCACCTCGAGGAAGGAGATGGTGCCGTCCTGGCCCACGAGGAACTCGCACGTGCCCGCGCCGACGTAGCCGGCCTCCTGCAGGATCGCCTTGGAGGACTCCACGAGGCGGGCGTTCTGCTCGTCCGTGAGGAACGGCGCCGGGGCCTCCTCCACGAGCTTCTGGTTGCGGCGCTGCAGCGAGCAGTCGCGGGTGGAGATCACGACGACGTCGCCGTGCACGTCCGCCAGGCACTGCGTCTCCACGTGGCGCGGCTTGTCCAGGAAGCGCTCCACGAAGCACTCGCCCCGACCGAACGCGGCCACGGCCTCACGGACCGCGGACTCGTAGAACTCCGGGATCTCCTCGCGCGTGCGGGCCACCTTGATGCCGCGGCCGCCGCCGCCGTAGGCCGCCTTGATGGCCACCGGCAGGCCGAACTCATCCGCGAACGCGACGACCTCCTCCGTGCCGGTCACGGGGGAGGTGGTGCCCGGCGCCAGCGGGGCGCCGACCTTGGTGGCCAGCTGGCGGGCCGAGACCTTGTCGCCCAGCCGGTCGATCGCCTCGGCAGGCGGGCCGATCCACACGAGGCCGGCGTCGGCCACGGCGCGCGCGAAGTCCGCGTTCTCGGAGAGGAAGCCGTAGCCGGGGTGCACGGCGTCCGCGCCCGCGCGCTCGGCGGCGTCGAGGATCTTGCCGATCACCAGATAGGAGTCGGCGGCGGTCTCCCCGCCGAGGGCCACGGCCTCGTCCGCGAGCTTCACGTGCAGGGCGTCCCGGTCCGGCTCGGCGTAGACGGCCACGGAGGTCAGCCCCTCGTCCTGGCAGGCCCGGATGATGCGCACGGCGATCTCGCCGCGGTTGGCGATCAGCACCCGGGAGAACCGGCGCTCCGCCGCGGGGTCGACGGGCGGGACGACCGAGGCCTGCGGTGCGTCGGCGATGCTCATGGGCGATGGACTCCTCGGACGATCACGGCTGGGGGTGCGGGCGCCACGTCCGGGGTCGTGCCCCTCACCCGGTGGGGCGAAAGGCGCGGGACGGCGCCGACTCTGACCAGCACCCTACTCGTTGTGGCGGAACCCTCCGAGGCACGCGGCCCTGTCGCGCCGGATCAGCGCTGCGCGTTGGAGGGTTCCCACAATCGGGTGAAGTCCTGGCCCAGGGCCGCCGTGGCCCGCCGCAGCCACGCCACGGACAGCCCGATCACCGCGTTGGGATCCCCGTCCACGCCGTCCACGAGGGCCGCGCCCGCGCCGTCCACCGTGAACGCGCCCGCGCAGTGCAGCGGCTCGCCCGTGGCCACGTAGGCCTGGATCTCGGCCTCGGTGACGGCGCCGAAGCGCACGACGGCGGACACCACGCCCGCCTCCGCGGCCATCCCGGACCCGGCCCCGGGCTCCGGCAGCACCAGGCCCAGCCAGTGGCCCGAATGCAGCACGCCCTCCCGGCCGGCCTGGGCGCGCCAGCGCTCGACGGCGACCTCGGGCTCGTAGGGCTTGCCGTGGGCGCGGCCCTCGAACTCGAACACGGAGTCGCAGCCGAGCACGAGCGTGGGGGCCTCGACGCCGGCGGCCGCCACACGGGC
>NZ_KV824847.1:0-912 GCF_001816085.1 Micrococcus sp. HMSC31B01 | reverse complement strand
TCCGTCCGCCACGCCCGCCGAGCCGCTGCGCCCGCCGGTCACCGCGGCGGCGTCCGCGGAGCGCGTGAGGCGCCGCGGCGTCCTGCTCTACGCCGAACACCAGCTGCGGAACATGCGTCGCTACGGCGCGGTGCTGCTCGTCGGGGCGCTCGGCGAGCCCGTGCTCTACCTGCTGGCCATGGGCCTGGGCCTGGCCCAGCTCATGGGCGGCGGGATGCCGCAGGACGCCCTGGGCGGGGTCTCCTACGTCGCGTTCATCGCCCCGGCGCTGCTGGCCTCGGGTGCGCTGATGACCGCGTCCGTCGAGTTCTCCTACCCGGTGATGGGCGGGTTCCAGTGGCAGCGCACGTACTACGCGGCGCAGGCCACTCCGCTGTCTCCGGCGCAGATCGCCCTGGGCCACCTCGTGGCGGTGAGCCTGCGGTTCGTGTTCCAGGCGGCCGTGTTCCTGCTGGTGATGCTGGCGTTCGGCGTGGTCTCGAGCCCGTGGGCGTGGGTGCAGGTCCTCACCGCCACGCTCGGCGGGCTCGCCGTCGGCGCGCCGATCATGGCGTTCGCGGCCTCCCTGAAGGAGGACAAGGGCCAGTTCGCCACCCTGCAGCGGCTCGTGGTCATGCCCCTGTTCCTGTTCTCCGCCACCTTCTACCCGCTCGAGGCGCTGCCGGTGTGGCTGCGCTGGATCGGCTGGCTCTCCCCGCAGTGGCATGCCGCCCAGCTCGGCCGCGTGCTCTCCTACGGGATGGTCGAGCCGGCCTGGCTCACCGTGGTGCACGTGGCGTTCCTGCTGGCCCTCGCGCTCGGCGGGGCCTGGCTCGCGGTGCGGATCTACACGCGCCGCCTCGGCTGGGTCCGCGGCACCCCGGACCGCGACGCCGTCACGGCCGCCCACAGGGAGCGTGCCCCGCGCCTGGG
>NZ_KV824846.1:0-1385 GCF_001816085.1 Micrococcus sp. HMSC31B01 | reverse complement strand
CCCACCCCCGCCCACCCCCACTTCCGTTCGAGAAACGGGAGCCTCGGGAGGCACCTTCGTTCGAGGAACGGGAGGTCCCCCGACCGCTTTCGTTCGAGGAACGGGAGCCCCACATGCCCAGGAGGTCCGCCATGGCCGTCACCGTGCGACCGGCCACGTCCGACGACGTCGAGCCCCTGCTGCGCGTCAAGGCACAGGCCTGGCGCGAGGCCTACGGCGGGCTGCTGCCCGCCGCGCACCTGGACGCCGTGGACGCGGGCGTGCCGGAGCAGGTCCCGGGGTGGGCCGCGCTGGTCGGCTCGGACCGGGAGCTGTGGGTCGCCGACGACGGCGGCCGGCTGCTCGGCATGGCGCTCGCGGGCCCGCGGCGCAGCCAGGGCGGGGGCCTGCCCGACCTCGAGCTCATGGCGCTCTACGTCCTGGCTGAGGCGTACGGCACGGGCCTGGGTGCGCTCCTGCTGGACGCCGTCGTCGGGAAGCGTCCGGCGGTCCTGCGCGTGCTCGCCGAGAATCCGCGCGCGGTGGCCTTCTACGCGAAGCACGGCTTCGCGCCCGAGGGTGGGCCCGAGCCCATGACCGGGCCGTGGGCGGGCTTGCACGAGCAGTTGATGGTGCGTCGTGGCTGAGCGGCGGACTCGCTCCGGGCGGGCGTCGGGCTCCCGTTCCTCGAACGGAAGCGGTCGGGGGACCTCCCGTTCCCCGAACGAAGGCGCCTCTGGAGGCTCCCGTTTCCCGAACGAAGGCGTGGGGGCGTGAGCCGGCGGTCGGGTCGGTCGTCGGGTCGGTCGTCGGCGGCGTCCTCGTCGTCGCGGGGGTCGGCCGCCCGGCGCGGCCGGGCCGCGGAGCCGGAGGGGATCGTCCCCGGCGTCCACGAGATCAGCCACGGCACCGCGGAGATCCGCGAGGACCCGTACGAGCCCGGCGCGTTCGTGCTGTACGTCAACGGGGTCGAGTCCTCCCCGCTGGACCCCGACCACCCCGAGCGGATGGGCTTCGAGTACATGCGCTGGGCCGTCGCGGCCGTCCGCGCGCACTGGCCGGAGCCCACGCCGCTGCGGGCCCTGCACCTGGGCGGCGCGGGCTGCGCCCTCGCCCGCTGGGTGGACCACGCGCACCCCGGCTCCCATCAGACCGCGGTGGAGATCGACGCCGGCCTGGCCGCCCTCGCGCGTGAGCGCTTCGGCCTGCCCCGCGCCCCGGCCCTGCGCATCCGCGTGGCCGACGCCGCCGAGGTCCTGGCCACGGCCCACCCGGCCAGCCGCGACCTGATCATCCGCGACGTCTTCGCCCCGGACCCCACGGACCTGACGGGCGCCCGCCACATCACCCCGCCGGGCCTCACCGGCCTGGACGCGGCCCGCGCCGCCGCGCGGGTCCTCGCCCCC
>NZ_KV824845.1:0-2000 GCF_001816085.1 Micrococcus sp. HMSC31B01 | reverse complement strand
ACGGGGTTGTGGGTTCTGCCCACGGAGGCGCCGGGACTGCGGTGGCCGGCCGGGCGCGGGAGCCGGCCCGGTCCGCCCCGAGGCGGGGGCCGACGTCGACCTTCGGTGGACGCGCGGCGGCCTGTGCGCCTCCTAGGCTGGACGCCATGATCCGAGTAGTCGTGGCCGACGACCAGGCGTTGATGCGCACCGCCCTCGAGCACTTCGTGGCCCAGGCCGAGGACCTCGAGGTGGTCGGCTCCGCCGAGGACGGGGTCCAGGCCCTCGAGGCGGCCCGCACGCTGGCCCCCGACGTCGTGCTGATGGACATGCAGATGCCCCGCATGGACGGCGTCGAGGCCACCGCGCGCATCTCCGCCGAGGCCCCGGGCGTGCGCGTCCTGGCGATCACCACCTTCTCCTCCGAGCAGTACCTCGTGCCCGCCCTGCGCGCCGGCGCCGCAGGCTACCTCGTGAAGGACGCACCGCCGGCCGAGGTCGTGGACGCCATCCGCCGCGTCCACGCCGGGGACGCCGTGTTCTCCGCCCGCGTGGCCGCGGACCTGGTGGAGGCCGTCACCGCGGCCCCCGAGCACGCCGACCCCTGCCCGGCCGAGCCCCTCGCCCCGCACGAGCACCTCACCGAGCGCGAGCTGGACGTGGTCCGCGAGCTCGCCAAGGGCGCCTCCAACGCGGAGATCGCCGGCGCCCTGTTCCTCGCGGAGGCCACGGTGAAGTCCCACATCGGCAAGGTCCTGGACAAGTGGCAGGTCCGTGACCGCGTGCAGATCCTCATCCGCGCCGCCCGCGCGGGCCTCGTGGACATCGGATGAGCATCGCGGCGCCCGCCCCGGCTCGGACGACGACGGCGACGTCGCGCCCGCCCGCCGAGTCTCCCCTGGACTCCCGCCTGCCCGCGATCCTGCGCACGGAACCCGTCTCCCGGCACATGCGGATCGTCCTCTACGTGATCGTCGGGCTCATGGTGCTGGGGGAGATCCTCACCCTGGTGCTGGGGCCCACGGTGGCCGCCGGGCTGAGCGCTGACCCCGAACTCGCGGGCATCCTCGAGGAGGACGGCGGGCTGACGGGTGAGGGGCGGGAGCCGCTCCTGCGCTGGGTCCTGTTCCTGGCGAGCGTGCTGGTCACGCTGCTGTTCGGGTGGCAGCCCACCCTCGCGGCGGTGTTCGTGCTGCTCGGGAGCACGTTCGGTCTGGTGGGCCTCGTGGAGGCGGACCACGCGCACCTCACCCCGCAGGCGTTCAGTGGCGGGGTCGTCCTGGGCGCGGCCATGGTGACGCGGTACTCGCACCGGGTGTTCGTCTGGTTCGCCCTGGGCGCCCTCATCCTGCTCACCGTCGCGGGCGAGGTCCTCACCGACGGCACGTGGGCGGACGAGGACAGCCTCAAGGGCGTCATGGTCATCACGCTCATCGTCGCGCTGTGCGTGGCGGTGCCGGCCTTCATGATCCGCCGATCCCGGCATCGGGCCCGGGACCGCGAGGCGGCCCTGCGCCGGGCCGAGGAGGCCGCCGCCTGCGCCGCGGAGGCGGAGCGGCAGCGGATCGCGGCGGAGCTGCACGACGTCGTCGCGCACGGGCTCACCGTGATCTCGATGCAGGCCGCCATGCTGCCCACCCAGAGGGACCCGGACAAACGGGCCGCCGCGGAGAAGGCCATCGAGGAGGCCGCCCGGCAGTCCCTCGTGGACCTGCGCCGCATGCTCACCGCGCTGCGCGGCTCCTCCCGCAACGCGCAGACGGCGGAGGGGGACGCCGTCGTGGACCTGCCGGCCCGCCTCGACGAGTTCGAGGCCCAGCTGCACGCGGCCGGGTTCGCGGTCGAGCGCTCGCTGACCGAGCTGGACGAGCTGCCGCGCTCCCTGGAGCTGACCGTGCTGCGTGTGGTGCAGGAGTCGGTGACGAACATCCTCAAGCACGCCCCGCGCCGCGGCACGGTGCGCCTGACCTCGCAGCTCGAGGGCGCGGACCGCCTCGTGCTGTGCATCGCCAGCCCCATGG
>NZ_KV824844.1:0-528 GCF_001816085.1 Micrococcus sp. HMSC31B01 | reverse complement strand
CACCCCCGACCCCGCGCGGGACGTCCCCGCTCCCGAGCAGACCCTGGCCGCCCCGGGCGGCGCCCGCCTGACGGACGAGGAGTGGGCCCGACGGCTCACGCCCGAGGAGTTCCAGGTGCTGCGCCGGGCCGGCACGGAACGGCCCTTCACGGGCGAGTACTGGGACTCGCACGTGAAGGGCGTGTACGCGTGCCGGGCGTGCGGATCCGAGCTGTTCCGCTCGGACGAGAAGTTCGACGCGCACTGCGGCTGGCCCTCGTTCTTCGCACCGCTCGCGGAGGACCGGGTGGAGTACCTGAAGGACACCACCCTGGGCATGGAGCGGATCGAGGTGCGGTGCGCGGCGTGCGGCTCCCACATGGGTCACGTCTTCGCGGGCGAGGGCTATGACACCCCCACGGACCTGCGCTACTGCATCAACTCGATCTCGCTGCGCCTGGCCCCCGCCGACGACGCGGCGGCCCCGGACGGGGCGCGCTGATCCGGTGCGGGAGCGCCGTGGCGTCCACGGCGCGCCCCCGCGGCCCG
>NZ_KV824843.1:0-1837 GCF_001816085.1 Micrococcus sp. HMSC31B01 | reverse complement strand
GCCTCATGCTGCGCACCCGTGACGCCGACGCTGCGGCGGTGCGCGCGGCCGCCGCGGACGGCCCGGACGACGTCGCCGCCCAGCTCGCCGTCGCCGACCTGGACGTGCTCGGTGGCCACGTGGAGGACGCCTTCGCCCGGCTCGTGCGGTTCATCGCCCTCCACCCCGGCGACGACCGGGAGACGGCGCGCGCCCACCTCGTGGACCTCTACACCGTGGTGGGCACGGACGACCCCCGTGTGCAGGCCTCGCGGCGTCGGCTGGCCGCAGCGCTGTTCTGAGGGACCCTCAGTTCATCCCTGAGGAGGACGCCGTGTCCGCCTGACGGTGGGTAAGGTCCCAGGCATGTCTCCGCATGCGCCCGAGCCTGCCCCCGCCCACCTGGCGGCCGCCGCCCGTCGGCGTGCGGCCGACGCCCCCGATCCGGACCTCGCCCTCGTCACGCGCGGGCTGACCCAGCGGTTCGGGGACAAGCTGGCGCTGGACGCGCTGGACCTGGACGTCCCGGCCGGATCGTTCTTCGGGGTGGTCGGGCCCAACGGGGCGGGCAAGACCACGGCCCTGTCGATGGCCACCGGGCTGCTGCGCCCGGACCACGGCCGCGCCTGGATCCACGGCGTCGACGTGTGGGAGCAGCCCCTCGAGGCCAAGCGACGGGTCGGCGTGCTCGCCGACGGCGTGCGGACCTTCGACCGCCTCACGGGCGCGCAGCTCGTGACCTACGCCGGGCTGCTGCATGGCCTCGACGCGGACACCGTGGCCGAGCGGACCGCGGACCTGCTGCGGGTGATGGACCTGGAGGACGCCGGCCGCAAGCTCGTGGCCGACTACTCCGCCGGCATGACCAAGAAGGTGTCCCTGGCGGCCGCCATGGTCCACGCCCCGGACCTGCTCGTCCTGGACGAGCCGTTCGAGGCCGTGGACCCGGTCTCCGCCGCGAACATCCGGGACATCCTGCACTCGTACGTGGAGCGGGGCGGCACCGTGATCGTCTCGAGCCACGTGATGGACCTCGTCCAGCGCATGTGCACCCACGTCGCCGTGATCGCGGCCGGGACGCTGCGGGCCGCCGGCACGCTCGAGGAGGTCCGGGACGGGCGCGACCTCGAGGACCGCTTCGTGGACCTCGTCGGCGGCCGCCACGGCTCGGAGGGGCTGACATGGCTCTGACGCTCGTCCGACTGCGCTGGACGCTGACCCTGAACCAGTGGCGGCGGTCCCCGTTCACCCTGGTGATGAGCGTGCTCGGCGCGCTGTACGTGCTCGGCATGGCCGCCGTGGCGGTGACGCTGCTCGTCACGGGCCTGCCCGCCCTGCCGGACGAGGCCCGCGGCGCCACGACCGTGCTGGCCGCCGCCGTCGTGGTGCTCGCCTGGCTCGTCATCCCGCCGTTCGTCACGGGCGTGGACGCCACCCTCGACCCGCACAGCTTCGTGCTCTTCCCCGTCCCGGCCCGCACCCTCATCGCCGGGCTGGTCCTGAGCGCCTTCACGACGCCGGTCGGGCTCGCCACGCTGGCCGTGCTGGTGGGCCTGGGGGCCAGCTGGTGGGACCGGCCGGCCGCGCTGGCGGCAGGCCTGGCCGGGGGCGCGCTGACCGCGGTGACCGCCGTGGCGATCGGCTCCGGCCTCGCCGGCCTCCTGGCCGCCTACGCGAGCCGGCGTCGGGTGCGGGACGTCGTCTCCGTCCTGCTGTTCATCCCGCTCATGCTCGGCGGCGTCGCCCTCTCGCAGGCCATCGCATCGTTCGAGGACTTCCTGGCGATCGCGCCCCAGGTCGCCCGCGGCGCGGCGTGGACCCCGTTCGGGGCGGGCCCCGCCGCGGCGTGGGCGGCCGC
>NZ_KV824842.1:0-3376 GCF_001816085.1 Micrococcus sp. HMSC31B01 | reverse complement strand
GGCGTCGGCCCGGATCTGCTGGAGCTGTTCGCCGAGCCAGTCGACGTACCCGCCCATCCACTCCCCCGTGGCCTGGTGGTTCCAGCTCTGGCCGACCACCGGCTGCGGGAAGACGACGGCGTCCGAGAGGGTGTCCCGCAGCGCGAGGGCGGGCCCCTCCTCATCCGCGACCGTCACCCACTGCATGCCGTGGCGCGCACCCAGGTGCTCGCCGAGCAGCACCGCGACGACGTCCAGCAGCACCGCCAGCTCCTCGGGGTCCAGCTCCTCGGCCTCGGCCTGCGAGCGGGCCAGCACGGCGTCGTAGTACGCGGCGACCGCGTCCAGGTCCAGGTGGTCCACGCCCTCCTGCGCGGCGAAGTCGCGACGGACGCGCACCCACTCCCGCTCGGGCTCGGTCAGGGGGCTCATCTCGGGCTGGTCGGTCATGGCCTCCATCCTGCCAGGCGCGCCGGGCGCCACCGTCGCCGGAACAAACGGTGCCGGCCGCGCTTTCGTTCGAGAAGCGGCGGCGTGTCGCAGCGCTTTCGTTCGAGAAACGGCGAGGAACCGGGGGGACACACCGCCGGAGGCCTGCGATCCCCCAGCGGGAGCACTCGTGGACGCGCCCGATGTCGTGCCGCCAGCGACGAGGCGAGCGTGCGGGCCGTCGTCGTCCGCCGCCCCCGACCGGACTTGAGACACTGGCCCCATGCGCATCATGACCGTCTGCCTGGGGAACATCTGCCGCTCGCCCGCCGCCGAGGCCGTGCTGAACCGCAAGCTCGCGGAGGCCGGTCTCGACGACGTCGAGGTCACCTCCGCCGGCACGTCCGACGAGCACGTGGGCGCCCGGCCGCATCACCTCACCCGCGAGGTCGGCGGCGAACTGGGCTACGAGTTCCCGACGGTGGGGGTGCAGCTGTCCGCCGACCTCGTGGACGAGGCCGACCTGATCCTGGTGATGGACGAGGCCAACCTCGCCGACGCGCGGCGGCTCGCGACCACGGACGAGCAGCGGGACCGGATCCACCTGATGGGCGAGTTCGCGTCGGATGCGGACAGCGCCGGGGTGCGCGAGGTCCCCGATCCGTACGGGTGTCCGCGGCCGCAGTTCGAGGAGATGTACCGGCAGATCGAGGACGCAGCAGACGGCGTCGTCGCCGCGATCCGCGACGGCCGCCTCTGACGGCCGGGGCGCGGCCCCGGACCCGCCGTTTCCCGAACGAAAACGGCCCGGGACCCGCCGTTTCCCGAACGAAAGCGGGGGCGGCGGGGGTCGGTCAGTCGTCGTGGGGGTCGTCGGAGTCGTCGAGGACCTCGCGCAGCCGCGCCGCCGTGTCCGCGCGCAGGGCGCCGCGGGTCTCGGCGCGGTCGGTCGTCGCGCGGGCGAGGGTCTCCCACACGGCCCGCACGTCCGCCGACAGTCCCCCGGCCTCGAGCTCGCCGAGGGTCTCACGGTGGGTCCGCAGCGTGTCGACGTCGCCGCGGGCCACGGGGCCGGTGAGGGCGCCGTCGCCGTCGGTGAGCGCGTTCTCCAGCGCGGCGGTCATGAGCGAGCGCAGCACCCGCTCCGGGTCGGCCACCCCGATCGTCTCGAGGATCTGACGGGCCTGCGCCGTCAGCGTCACCAGGTGGTTCGACCCGTGGGACAGCGCCAGGTGGTAGGCCGCCCGGTCGGCCTCCTTCACGACCACGGGCTCGCCGCCCATCTCCACCACGAGCGCCTGGGCCACGGGCAGCACCACGGGGTCCGCGGTCACGCCGAACACGCAGTCCTGCAGCCGGGCGACGTCGAGGCTCAGCCCCGTGAACGTCATGGCCGGGTGGATCGCCAGGGGGATCGCCCCGTGCGCGCGCACCGGCTCCATCACCCCCACCCCGTAGCGGCCGGAGGTGTGCACGAGCAGGTGGCCGGTCTGCACGTGGCCCGCGGCGGCCAGGCCGGCCACGAGCTCGCCCAGCGCGTCGTCCGGGACGGCGAAGACGACCATCTCGGAGCGGCGCAGGATCTCGGGGATCTCCAGGACGGGCACGCCCGGCAGGAGCATCTCCGCGCGGTCCCGCGAGGCCTCGGAGACGGCGTGCACGCCCGTGATCGTGTGGCCCGCAGCCCGCAGCGCCGAGCCCAGCACGGCCCCCACTCGACCCGCGCTCACCACGCCGACGCCCAGCCGCCCGGGCCGCTGCGCCGGGTCATGCGGGTCCAGGCTCAGGTCGAGTCCGCCGGTCATCGCTCCTCCTCGCCGCGCACGGCGGGGACGTGCGCCCCGCTCTCCTCCCCGACGACGGCGCCGCCGACGACGCCGGCCCGGGCCAGTTCGCGGCGGCCCACCTCGGTGGCCGCGACCTCGCGCGTGCGCTGCTCGAAGCGGGCCAGCTCCTCGGGGCGCATCCACTGGTCGCGGTCGGCGAGGCGACGCGAGACGGCCGCGTGCCGGGCCTCCCGGGCGTACAGGTCCACGGCCACGTCCTCGTCGAGGTCGCGGACCACGGCGTTCGCCCCCGCGACCCACACGCGCACCGTGGCCAGGCCCAGGCGTCGCTGCACCGGGCCCTGCGCCAGCTCGGCCGCCTGCATGCGCTCGTGCTGGAGGGTCTGCAGCCGGCGGTTCAACCAGCCGCTGCGCACCACCAGCAGGGACCGCGTCGTCGTGAAGCCGGTCCGCCGCCAGGCGAACCAGTTGAACCACCACCTGCCGCGCCGCGGCACGTGCTGGAAGCCGCCCTCCGTGCCGGTGCCGTGCACGCCGAGGTGCATGAGCCCGGCGGGGGTCAGCCCCTGCGCGGCGCGCGGATCGCCGTCCAGGCCCGGGTCCGGGGCCACGACCGTGAGGACGCGGAGCACGTCCTCCCACGGGCCGACGGGCAGCGCGACGTCCCGGGCGCCGTCGGACTCCTGCAGGTACCCGGCCACCGCCATGTTCACCCGATACCAGCCGAAGGGCCGCCAGAACAGGGGCTGGGAGACGGTCACCCCCTGCACCCGCCCCGGCGGGACGGTCTGGTGGGTGGTCTCGGTGAGCCCGTGCCGCAGTCGCAGCCCGTCGGTGGAGCGGCGCACCTGGAAACCCCAGCCGGCGTTCAACCGGGACCACGCGACGCCGGCCACGGAGAACAGGGCGGGCAGGGACGCGGCCGCGCCGATCCCGGTCAGGGTCTCCCCCTCGTCCAGCACCGCCTCGGGCAGCAGCGCGACCACGAGGGCGAGACCGCCCAGCCAGATCAGGGACCCGGCCAGCACCCCCAGCACGCCTCCGGAGAGCAGGACGGAGCCGAGGAGCCGCCCCGCGGGCACCTGCAGCAGGAGTTCGCCGGCGTCCGCGTCCACGGCGTCGGGATCGGCGTCGGCGAGGCCGGGCTCGGCCGCGCGCTCCGGGGCGGACGCGTCCGCCCC
>NZ_KV824841.1:0-1510 GCF_001816085.1 Micrococcus sp. HMSC31B01 | reverse complement strand
TGGCCGGCAAGGTGGCCGTGGTCACGGGTGCCGCCCGCGGCATCGGCGCCGCTATCGTTCGGACGCTCGCCCGCGACGGGGCCGTCGTCGTCGGTGTGGACGTCCCGGCGGCGGGCGAGGCGCTGGCCGAGGTTGTGAACGAGGTGGGCGGCACCGCGCTGGCCCTGGACATCACGGCGCCGGACGCCGGCACGCGCATCCTCGAGCACTGCCGCACCCGGCACGGCCGGATGGACGCGGTGGTGCACAACGCCGGGATCACCCGGGACCGGATGCTGGCCAACATGGACGCCGCACGCTGGGACTCCGTCCTCGCCGTGAACACCACGGCCCAGCTGGCCATGAACGAGGCGTTCCTCGCCGAGGACGCCCGGGACGTGGCGGGTCAGGGGCTGCGCATCGTGGGCCTGGCCTCCATCTCCGGCATCGCGGGCAACCGCGGCCAGACGAACTACGCGGCCTCGAAGGCCGGGGTCATCGGCCTGACCGCGGCGTCCGCCCCGGTCCTCGCGGCCCGCGGGGGCACGATCAACGCGGTGGCCCCGGGCTTCATCGAGACCGAGATGACCGCGAAGATCCCGCTCGCCACGCGCGAGGTGGGCCGGCGGCTCAACGCGCTGCAGCAGGGCGGCCTGCCGCAGGACGTGGCCGAGACGGTGGCCTGGCTCGCCTCGGACGCCGCCGGCGGCACCAACGGGGCCACGCTGCGGGTCTGCGGCCAGTCGAAGCTGGGGGCGTGAGGATGCAGACCACGCAGCTGTCCGCCCCGCCCTCCCTCGGCCGGCTCTACGTCCGGGCCGCCGGGCGGGCCGCCACGGACGCCGTCGTCCGTCGGCGCCGTCCCCGCGAGCTCCCGGACCGTCAGGTGGTCGTGACCGGCCACCGCATCCCGGCCGAGGCCGTGACCGCGTGGCGCGGGGCCGTCGGGTCCGCCAATCCGGCGGACCTGCCCTCGGTCCTGGTGCACACCCAGGTGTTCGGCGCGGCCATGGAGCTGATGGCCGACCCCGAGTTCCCGCTGCCCCTGCCCGGGCTGGTGCACCTGAGCAACACCGTCCTGCACCACCGGCCCGTCGCGGCGGAGACCGCCCTGCGCGTCACCGCACGTGCGGTGGGTCTCGTCCCGCACCACGCGGGCACCGCCGTGGACGTCGTCGTGACCGTCGAGGGGCCCGGCGACGACGGCGAGGAGGCACTGCTGTGGGAGGGCGTCTCCCGGTACCTCGCCAAGGGCGTCCACCTCTCCGGCCTGCGTCCCGAGCGGCCCGCCCGCCCGGACTTCGTGCCCCCGACGCCGACCGCCCAGTGGCGCTTCGGGACGGGGGCCGGACGCCGGTACGCGGGCGTCTCCGGGGACTGGAACCCGATCCACCTGACGGGCGTCTCGGCTCGACTGTTCGGCATGAAGGGCGCGATCGCCCACGGGATGTTCCTGGCCGCCCGGATGCTCGAGGGCCGTGAGCCGGCCGGCGCCGGGTTCCGCTGGCACATCGACTTCGAGGCGCCCGTC
>NZ_KV824840.1:0-607 GCF_001816085.1 Micrococcus sp. HMSC31B01 | reverse complement strand
CGCCGACGCCGAGGACGGCGCGCAGTGCCGGGGGCAGGAAGCCGGGGGCGCGGCCGGCGAGCTCCCGCAGCGCCCGAGCGGCGATCGCGGGGTCCTCGGGGCGGACCACGTGGTCCACGAAGCGCACGATGAAGTCGAGGCCGCCCGGCTCCTTCAAGGCGCCCGCCAGCTGGCGGGCCGCGAAGTCGGCCTCATGGTCGCGGGACTCGGCGAGCCAACGCCGCACCTGCGCGACGGCGTCGTCGGCGAGGGCGTGCAGGTCGGCGGGGTCGGGGATCCCGCCGGTCGCGCCGAGGACCCGGTCGAGATCGTCGTGGTCCTGGGCGGAGAACATCGCGGTCATGGCCGCACTCTGCACGTGTTCCGGGTCACAGGTCAAACCGCCGCGGCTTCCTGTTCGACGCCTATGCTCGATGGACATCCCCTCGACGCGCCCGCGCGTCGCCGCCGTCTTCCCAGGAGCCCGTCCGCCATGGCCGCCGTCGACCCCGCCCCCACCGACGCGCGGGAGCGCCGGGACGTCGTCGTGCCCGTGCCCGGACCCGAGGATCCGCCCGAGCGGGCCTGGCTCGTCCTGCCCCACCGCCACCCGGTGCCGACGCTGCTG
>NZ_KV824839.1:0-2201 GCF_001816085.1 Micrococcus sp. HMSC31B01 | reverse complement strand
CGACCACGGCCCACGCCCCGAGGGCCCGCCGCCAGCCCTCCGCCCCGCCGGCCGCGGCCAGGGGGGCGGTGACGAGGGCCCCGAGGGAGCCCCCCGCGGTGAGGACGACGCTGTAGACGGTCATGTACAAGACACCGCGCCGCGCGCTATGCAGCTTGATCCACGCCGGGACCAGCACGTTGCCCAGTGCCATGCCCGCCAGCGCGAACAGCGTGAAGACCAGGAACGGCCCCGTGCTCCCGGCGAGGGCGCGGGCCGCCAGGCCGACGACCACCAGAGCGGCGCCGCCCAGGACGGCGGCGGAAAGGCCCATGCGCGCGGCGACCCGCACGGCGACGAAGCCCACGGCCCCGAAGCACAGGCCCGGCAGGGCGGCCAGCAGCCCCGCGGTGCCGCCGGTGAGGCCGAGAGAGGCGGAGACCTCCTGGAGGACGGGACCCAGCGTCGTGGCGCCCGGACGCAGGTTCAGGGCGATCAGCAGGATCGCCGCGAGGGCGAGGGCGTGGGGCACCACGGCCCCGTCGCGGCGGGTGCGCCGCGGGTCCGTGGTCAGCGGGCGCGGGGCGGCGCCGCCGGGGGGCTCGTGCATACCGCCAGCATGTCACCCCGGCGGGGCGCCCCGGCCGTCAGCGCGTCATGCCCTCCAGTGGGTAGCCCATGCCGGGCTCCGTGATCAGGTGGACAGGATGGGTGGTGTCGTCCCCCAGCTTGCGACTCAGCTGGGACACGTAGAGGCGCAGGTACCCCGTGTCCTCGGCGTGCTCGGTGCCCCAGATCGTGGTGAGGATCGTCTGCCGGGTCACGAGTCGGCCGATGTGGCGGATGAGGATCTCGATGAACCGCCACTCGGTGGGGGTCAGGCGGATCTGCGCGAAGGTCGGCTCCGTGGTGGGCCCGCACCCGTTCCCCAGGATGATCCGGGACTTCCAGGCCGTCGTCGGACGGGAGGCGTCGGGCGGGTGCCGGCCCCGCATCCCTGGACCGGGTGCGGCGGCATGTCGCACGCTGGACGGATGGTGCCGATGACCCTCCCCGCCCCGCGCGGGTCCCTGAGCGAGCGCGTGTTCGCCGCCCTGCCCACGGGCCGGACGGCCGGTCTGGCCGACGCCCCGCCGCCGCAGGACGCCGACGACGCCCACGTGACCCTGTGGGCGCTGTATGAGCTGCACTACCGCGGGTTCGCGGGCGTGGCCGACGAGCTCGAGTGGGACCCGGAGCTGATCCGCGTGCGCCGCGGCCTGGAGCGGGACCTCGAGGAGGACCTGCGCGGCCGGGCGCCCGCGTTCCCGGACGGGGAGGACTTCGCCGCGGAGTTCTTCGCGTTCGTCGCGGACCATGACGGCCCGTCGCTGGCCGCGCACATCCAGCGCTCGGCCACGTGCGAGCAGGTCCGCGAGTTCCTGCGCCACAAGTCGATCTACCACCTGAAGGAGGCGGACCACACCTCGTGGGTGGTCCCGCGGGTCTCGGACCGGGTCAAGGCGGCCGTCGTGGAGCTGCAGTATGACGAGTACGGCGGCGGGGACCCGAACCGGCTCCACGCGCAGCTGTTCGCGCGGGGCCTGGCCGCCAGCGGGCTGTCCGCCGAGTACGGCGCGTACATCGACGAGGCGCCGGTGGAGATCCTCGAGCAGAACAACGTGATGTCCCTGTTCGGGCTGAACCGGCGGCTGCGCGGGGCCTCCCTCGGGTTCCTCGCGGCCTTCGAGGCGACCAGCTCCGGGCCGTCCCGGCGGATGGCCGGCGGGCTGGAGCGGCTGGGCTTCCCCACCGAGCTGGTGGGGTACCACACGGAGCACGTGGAGGCGGACGCTGTCCATGAGCAGCTGGCCGTGCGCACCATCTGCGGGGCGCTGCTCGAAGAGGAGCCGCACCTGCGGGAGGACGTGTTCTTCGGCGGGTGGGCCAGCCTGCACCTGGACGACCGCTACGCGGAGCGGATGCTGGCGGCGTGGGCCTGATGGCGGACCACGCGGACGAGCCCCCCGCCCACCCGGATGTGGTCCTCTGCCCGAACGGGCCGATCCTGCTGCGCGGGGATCACGTGGTGCTGGACGAGGACGGGGTGGAGCACCGCACGTGGCGGCCCGTGAGCGCGGTCTGCCGGTGCGGCGCCTCCGCGACCAAGCCGTGGTGCGACGGCAACCACAAGGCGGTGCAGCGCGCCCAGCGGCGCTGAGGCCGGGCGGCTGCGCGCCGTC
>NZ_KV824838.1:0-528 GCF_001816085.1 Micrococcus sp. HMSC31B01 | reverse complement strand
CCCGCGCCTCGCCCAGGCCGGCGCGCAGGGGGCGCTCCTCCTCGGCCGCGCTCTCCCATCCCGCGGGCAGCGGCTGGGCACCCACCTCGGTCTCCCTGCCCTCGCGGCGCACCCGCGTGAGCGGAGAGTCCTCGCCCGCGGCGCGCCCGGGGAAGAGGTTCTCGAACTCCGGGTGCGCCTCGAGCACCTCGCGCATCTGCACGGCGTAGCCCGACCAGTCCGTCGCCAGCCGCAGCACCCCGCCGGGGGTGAGCACCCGCGCCACGCGATCGGCGAAGGCGGGGGAGACCAAACGGCGTTTGTGGTGCCGCTTCTTGTGCCACGGGTCCGGGAAGAACACCCACACCTCGGAGACGGAGCCGGGCGTGAGCAGGGCGTCCAGCAGCTCGGGCGCGTTGGCCTCCACGGCGCGGACGTTCTCCAGGCCCTGCTGCTCCACGCGCGTCATGAGCGCGGCCAGGCCGGGCACGTAGACCTCGACGGCGAGCACGTTCCAGTCCGGCCGGTCGGCGGCGGCCTGCGCCGTGG
>NZ_KV824837.1:0-1949 GCF_001816085.1 Micrococcus sp. HMSC31B01 | reverse complement strand
CCTCGGCCACGGCGCGGACGTCCGCGACGAGCCGGTCGCGGTCCCCGGCGCGGGCCGCGGCGACGTCGAGGACCATGTCCACCTCGTCCGCGCCGGCGTCGATCGCCTGCCGGGCCTCGAAGGCCTTGACCTCCGAGGCGTTGGCGCCGAGGGGGAAGCCGATCACGGTGCAGGTCAGCACGTCCGAGCCCGCGAGCTCGGCGGCCACCAGCGGCACCCACACGGGGTTGATGCAGACGCTCTTGACCCCGGCCTCGCGGGACTCGGCCACGAGGCGGCGCACGTCCGCCTCCGAGGTGTCGGCCTTCAGGGCGGTCGCGTCGATGTACTTCGCCAGCTCGGCGGTGGTGAGGGAGACGGTCATACCCGCCAGCCTACCGAGGCTCAGCCGCCCACGAGGGCCGTCACCTCGGCCCGCAGCGCCTCGAGCCGCTCGGCGGCCGCGGCCGGGTCGGCGTCCCGGGTGCCGAGGTAGCACTTGAGCTTCGGCTCGGTGCCGGAGGGACGCACGAGCACGCGGGTGCCGGAGTCGGTGGCGAACAGCAGCGCGTCCGTGGGCGGCAGCCCGTCCCCGCCGGCGGCCAGGTCCCGGTGCACGGTGACCGGCTCGCCCGCGAGCGTGGCCGGGGCCTGCTGACGCAGGGCGGTCATGGTGCGGGCGATCAGGGACAGGTCCGCCACGCGGACCGAGACCTGGGCGCTGGGCATGGCGCCGGTGACCGCGTCGACGTCGGCCAGGGCGTCCGTCAGGCCGCGTCCCTGCGCTGTGAGGGCGGCGGCCAGCTCCGCGGCCATGAGGGCGGCCGTGATGCCGTCCTTGTCCCGCACCATGTCCGGGTCCACGCAGTAGCCGAGGGCCTCCTCGTAGCCGAAGCCGAGGTCCGGGGCGCGGGAGATCCACTTGAAGCCGGTCAGCGTGACGTGGTGCCTCACCCCGCTCGCCTCCGCCAGGGCGGCCAGCTGCGGGGAGGAGACCACGGAGTTCGCGGCGCTGCGGCCGGCCGCGTGCAGGGCCGGCATCGCGTGCGCGCCCAGCAGCGTCCCGACGGCGTCGCCCGAGAGCATCCGCCACGTGCGGGCACCGTCCGCGTCGGTGACGGGCGCGGCCAGGGCCAGGCGGTCGGCGTCGGGGTCGTTGGCGATCACCAGGTCCGCGTCCACCTCGGCGGCCAGGGCGAGGGCGAGGTCCATCGCCCCCGGCTCCTCCGGGTTGGGGAACGCGACCGTGGGGAAGGCCGGGTCCGGGGCGGCCTGCTCGGCCACCACGTGGACGGGGCCGAAGCCGGCGTCCTCGAGCAGGCCCGGGACCACGGCGCCGCCCACCCCGTGCAGGGGCGTGTAGACCACGCGCAGGTCGCGGTGGCCGTGCCGGTCGTCGTCGAGCACGCCGAGGGCCGCCGCGCGGTAGGCCTCCAGCAGGTCCGGCCCGGCCACGGTCCAGCCGTCGTCGGCGAGCGGGATGTCTGCGGCCCACGCCGCGTGGTCGATGCGGGCGGCGATCTCCGCGTCCGCGGGGGAGACGATCTGCGCCCCGCGACCCGCCTCGTCCGTGAGCCGCCCGCCGAGGTAGACCTTGTAGCCGTTGTCCGCGGGCGGGTTGTGGCTGGCCGTGACCATCACGCCCGCGTCCGCGCTGAGATGGCGCACCGCGAAGGCGAGCACCGGCGTCGGCAGCGGGTCCGGCAGCAGGACGGTCTGCACGCCCGCGGCCGTCAGGACGGCGGCCGTGTCCGCGGCGAAGGCGGCCGAACCGCGCCGCGCGTCGTACCCGACGACGGTCAGCGGCGGGGCAGCGTCCCGTCCGACGCCGTCCCACAGGTGCGCGGCCAGACCCGCCGCGGTGCGGCGCACCACGAGCCGGTTCATGCGGGACTCGCCCGGGCCCTCCTCGGCGCGCAGGCCGGCGGTGCCGAAGACGAGCGGCCCGGCGAAGCGGGCGGCGAGCGCCG
>NZ_KV824836.1:0-1189 GCF_001816085.1 Micrococcus sp. HMSC31B01 | reverse complement strand
GCCGTCGGCCGTGCCCGGGGCGCCGAGGTGCTCGGCCGCGAAGGCGAGCACCTCGTCCTCGCCCAGGTCTCGGCGGCCGTAGTCGACGTCGAGGCCCAGGACCCGGTAGCCGGCCGCGTGCAGCACCGGGGAGAGCGAGTGGGCGATCGGCCGGCCCAGGACCGCCGCGCGCAGCGTGGGGCGCATCAGCACACCCCCGGATTGGAGGCGCAGTAGCGCTGCAGGGTGCGCACGTGCTGCTGGTGCTCCTCATAGGTGCGGGAGAACTCGGTGTGGCCGGTGCCGATGTCCGTGGTCACCCAGTAGTAGGCGTCCGTCTCGGCCGGGTCGAGGGCGGCCTCGACGGCCGCGTCGGAGGGCATGCCGATCGGACCCGGCGGCAGGCCCGGGTGCACGTACGTGTTGTAGGGGTTCGACGCGTCCTGGCGCTGGCCCGAGGTGAAGCTGAGGCTGCGCACGCCGAGGCCGTACGTGACGGTGGCGTCGATCTGCAGGAGCCCGCGCGTCTCGGTGTTGTCCGGGGCGAGGCGGTTCTCGATGGCGCCGGCGACCTGCCGGTAGTCCTGGGGCAGGGCCTCCGCCTCGAGGATGGAGGCGATCGTGAGCAGGCGCTGCTGCTCGGCCGGGTCGCGGACGTCGAGGGCGTCGAGCTCGGCGAGGGTGGGCCGGATCAGGGAGTCGAGCACCTGCTCGGCGGTGGCGTCGACGGGGAGGCGGTACTCCCCCGCGTCGAGCCAGCCCTCGAGCGTGCCCGCCTCCCCGGGGACGCCGTAGCGGGTCGGGTCGTGGGCGGCGGCCTCGAGCTCCTCGCGGGGCAGCCCCGTGGCCTCGGCGACGGCGTCCAGCACCTCGGTGAGTCGCCGGCCGCGCTCCACGAGCACGTAGTGCACGGCCCCGTCCGCGGCGCCCTGGAGCACCGCGAGGGCCTCGGCCGCGGGCATCCGCTCGCGCAGCACGAAGTCCCCCGAGCGCACGAGACCGCTGCCCGTGTCCCTGGCGGCGCGCTCGAACGCACGGGCGGAGGCCACGATGCCGGCCCGGTCCAGGCGGGCCGCCACGGAGCCCAGGTCCTCGCCCGGCTCCACCGAGAACGTCACCTCGTCGCCCTCGACGGCCGTGTGGTCGGGGCCGCCCAGGAACCCGCGCACGATCAGCCCGCCCACGACGGCGAACGCCACGAGCACCGTGC
>NZ_KV824835.1:0-2301 GCF_001816085.1 Micrococcus sp. HMSC31B01 | reverse complement strand
GCGTCGGGCCGTGGCTCGGCCCGTGGCCGGAGGACCCGCGCTACGACCCGGAGCTGCTCGCGCACGGCGACCGCCGCAACGTGCTCGACCACTACCGCTACTGGAGCCTCGAGGCGATCGTCGCGGACCTCGACGCGCGGCGCCACCCGTTCCACGTGGCCATCGAGAACTGGCAGCACGACCTGAACATCGGCACCGTCGTGCGCACCGCCAACGCGTTCAACGCCGCCGGGGTGCACATCATCGGGCGGCGCCGCTGGAACCGGCGCGGCGCCATGGTCACCGACCGCTACCTGCACGTGCGCCACCACGAGACGGTGGCGGCGTTCACGGAGTGGGCGGCGGGGGAGGGGCTGCCCGTGCTCGGCGTGGACCTGTTCCCCGAGTCGGTGCCGGTGGAGACCTTCGACTTCCCGCGTGCCTGCGTGCTCGTCTTCGGGCAGGAGGGGCCGGGGCTGTCGGCGGAGGTGCGCGCGGCGTCGAGCGCGGTGCTGTCCATCGCGCAGTACGGCTCCACCCGCTCGATCAACGCGGGCGTGGCCGCCGGCATCGCGATGCACGCGTGGATCCGGCAGCACGCGGCCGTCCCCTGAGTCCGGCGCGAGCCAGACGATTCCGCGCTGAAAGGAGCCTCTGGACCGCAGATTCGTCTGGCTCGTGGCGCAGGACGGCGCAGGACGGCGCAGAACGGCGCAGGGTGGCGTCGACGACGTGCGGCGTGACGGCGTCAGCCCGCGAAGGGGCGGGCCGGCAGGCCCGTCACCCCCGGGCGGACGGCGAACAGGGCCCCGGCCAGCGGGTCCTCGCCGCGCTCCAGGTTCTCCCAGGAGGTGGTGATGTAGAGGGTGCCGAGGTCGTCGCCGCCGAACGTGCACGCCGTCGTCTTCTGCACGGGCACCTCGACCACCTCGTCGAGCGTCCCCTCGGGCGTGTACCGGTGGATCTGCCCGTGGCTGATCACGGCCACCCAGATGCCGCCCTCGGCGTCCACGGTGAGTCCGTCCGGCTTGCCCTCGCCGTCGAGCACGTCCACGAGCACGCGCCGGTTCGTCAGGCCCTCCTCGCGGGAGTAGTCGAACACGGCCACCTGCCGCGTGGGGGTGTCGTTGTAGTAGGCCCGCGTGCCGTCCGGGCTCCACTCCAGGCCGTTGGACGTCGTCGCGCCGGTCAGCACGACGTCCACCTCGCCGGCGCCGCCGTCGGGTCCGGGGGCGAGCCGGTAGAGGTTCGCGGCGCCGGGGGTCTTGGCGTACGCCATGGTGCCGCAGTGGAACCGGCCGTCCGGGTCGCAGCCGCCCTCGTTCATCCGGATCCCGGCGTCCGCGCCCCACAGCTCGGGCAGCGTCGTCAGCTCGCCCTCGGGCGAGATCAGGGCGAAGCCCCGCTCCACCGCGACGACGGCGCCACCCCCCGCACGCGGGCGCAGCGCGGCGGCCACGTCCCCGACGTGCGTGCGGTCCACCGTGCCGTCGGCGCGCAGGGACAGGACGTCCCCGGCGAGCATGTCCACCCAGCGCAGGCCGCCGCCGGCGGTCACGCCCTCGGCGGCGCTGCCCCACGAGGCGGCCCAGACGGGGCCCTCGCCGTGGTAGGTGATGGGATCGGTGACCTGCTCGGCGCGCATGACTGCTCCTTCGGTGGGCGGGACGGTCCTGGCCCCGACGCTAGCCGAGGCTCAGAACCACCCGCACGAGTCGGCGGTCCAGCGGTCGGCGAGGGTCGCGTCCAGGAACGCCCCCATCCGCGGCAGCGAGGCCACGTGGCCGCCCACGTGGGTCGGGGTGAGGAGCGGGTCAAAACGCACCCGTGCCCCTTCCGCGCACCAGCGGCGGCCCAGGTCGCGGCCGGTGCGGTACGGGATGACGTCGTCCGTGACGGAGTGCGCGATCATCACCGGCACGTCCGGACGGCGGCCCGGTGCGCCGATCCGCTGCTCGGCGAGGATCCCGGCCAGCTCGGCGTCGGAGCGGACGAGCTCAGGGAAGTCCTGCCCCGTGTGGGTCAGCGTGGCGGAGTCGAGGTGCGCGTAGGCGAGGCTGCCTGCCACGCAGGTCTCGGCCGCGCCGGCGAGGGCCGTCAGGCCGGTCTCGTTGAGGTGCGTGGCCGGGTCCACGTCGTACGCGGCGAGCTGCCCGGCCATCGCGTAGAGCAGGAAGGCCGCGTACAGGCCGCCGTCGATCCGGTCCGCGACCTGCACGAGGTCGGCCGGCGGGGCGCCCACGTAGGCGCCCTTGAGGTCCAGCTCCGGGGCGTAGTCGGACGCGAGCTCGGCGGCGGCCGCGGCCGCCCCGCCGCCCTGCG
>NZ_KV824834.1:0-715 GCF_001816085.1 Micrococcus sp. HMSC31B01 | reverse complement strand
GCCCGCCTCCGCCTCGGACCGCGCCTGCTCGTCCGCGAGCGCGGACCGCGTGGCGGCGGCCTCGCGGTCGGCGCGGGACAGGCCCACCGTGTCGTCGAGGGTGGAGGCCAGCGGCAGCACGATCACGTCCTTGCGGCCGAACATGCGGACCACGGACATCGGCAGCACGACGTGGCCGGCGCCGGACGCGGCGATCTCCAGGGCCATCCGCTCGCCCGCGCCGGGCAGCTCGGCGGCGTCCATCGGCTCCGCGCTGGGGGCCGGGGCGAAGCGGGCGGGGTCCAGCTCCTCGTCCGGGTCGAGCTCGGCGGGCGGCACGGGGCCGTCCGCGTCCACGTCCCAGGCGGCGAGCAGGTGGTCCTTGCCCACGCACACCACCGGCAGCTCGGAGTACACGCCCACGAGGTGCACGTGGCCCGGGTCGACGCCGCCGGCGCGCAGGAACTCCTCGGCGGACACGTCGCGTCGGCGCCGCACATAGCCCAGCTGCGGCAGGAAGTGGCGGGGCTGACCGGCGTCGTCGTGGGCGAGGTGGGCCAGCTGGGCGGCGTCGTCGTGGTTGACGAGCTGCACCGTGCGCTGGCGCGTGGTGAACCGCTCCACCCACGTGGACGGCGTGGCCCCGGGGATGGTGGCCAGGAAGAGGGTCTCCGGCGGGACGGGCAGGTCGGCCGGCGGCGCGGGCGCGGGACGACGCCGGCCCTCGCCCCCGGCG
>NZ_KV824833.1:0-905 GCF_001816085.1 Micrococcus sp. HMSC31B01 | reverse complement strand
TCCCGGGCCGCCTCGCGGGCGCGGCGGCGGTCGCCCGAGGCGTCGTAGGCCAGGGCGAGGCGGTAGCGGGCGCGCCAGTCGCGCGGTGCGGCCTCGGCCTCCACCCGGTACAGCTCGAACTGGGCGTCGGCGGCCTCCCGGTCGATCCGGCCGCCCGGCGAGCGCGGCAGGTCGTCCTCCGGCAGTCCGCCCTCGGCCTCGAGCTGGTCGGCCAGGCGTTCGGTCTGGCGGCCGAACCACACCTCGCGGGCCAGGACGGCCACGGTCACCAGCACCACGAGGATGACGCCCACGCCGATCGCCTTGGCCAGCGGCTGCGGGGCGCGCACCAGCGCGACGGACGCGTTGAGGGCGAACCCGGCGAACAGCAGCACGAGCAGGGACACGAAGCCGACCCACACCTTGCTCATCACGGTCGAGCGGCGGGCACGGGCGGCGTGCTCGGTCGGGCCCACGGCGCCGTCGTCGGGAGTGCGGGAGGGCTCAGCCAAGATCCAGGTATCCGTCCAGTCCGTAGGTCAGACCCGGGCGGGAGGCCACGGTCCGCAGGCCGAGGACGACGCCCGGCATGTAGGCGCCGCGGTCGAATGCGTCGTGCCGGACCACGAGCTGCTCGCCCGGCCCGCCCAGCAGCACCTCCTGATGCGCCTCCAGGCCACGCAGGCGCACCGCGTGCACGTGCACGCCGTGGACGACGGCACCGCGCGCGCCGTCCGGGTCGTGCTCGGTGGCGTCCGGGGAGACGGGCACGCCGGCCGCGTCCCGGGCCGCGCCGATGAGCTCGGCGGTCCGCACGGCCGTGCCCGACGGGGCGTCCACCTTGTCCGGGTGGTGCAGCTCGACGAGCTCGACGGACTCGAAGTACCGCGCCGCCTGCGCGGCGAACGCCGAGGCCAGCACCGAGC
>NZ_KV824832.1:0-2584 GCF_001816085.1 Micrococcus sp. HMSC31B01 | reverse complement strand
CTCGACGCCGCCAACTTCCGCCGCGCCACCCTCGCCGCCGGGGCCCTCGAGGAGACCGGCGAGGTCCGCGGCGGCACCCCGCACCGCCCGCCCAAGCTCTACCGCTACCGGCCCGCCGGGCCCGGGACCGACCCCGATCCCGCCGGGCCGGATGCCCGCCGCTGACCCACCAGCCCCGACCCAGGAGTCACCCATGACCACCCCGACCGGGACCACCGCCTCGGTGGCCCGCACCCTGACCCTGATCGACAAGGACGCCGCGCGCGGCTCCTCGTGCTCCCCCGACCTGACCCGCGGCCCCTGGGCGTTCGACGCCGGCCTGCCCGCCTACGGCCCCGGCGCATCGCAGGACGACGCCGTCCCGGCCGACGCCCCCGTGCAGGGCCGCATCCCCGAGGAGTACCAGCGGGCCTCGGACGAGGAGCTCCACGCCCGGATCAGCGCGGCGCGGCAGACGCTCGGCGAACGCGTCGTCGTGCTGGGCCACTTCTACCAGCGCGACGAGGTCGTCCAGCACGCCGACTTCGTGGGCGACTCCTTCCAGCTCGCGCGGGCCTCCCAGGGCCGGCCCGAGGCGGAGGCGATCGTGTTCTGCGGCGTGCACTTCATGGCGGAGACCGCGGACCTTCTCTCCACCCCGGACCAAGCCGTCATCCTGCCCAACCTCGCCGCCGGCTGCTCCATGGCGGACATGGCCGACCTGGACTCGGTCGAGGACGCGTGGGAGCAGCTCGAGGCGGTCTACGGCACCGAGCCGGACGACGACGGGCGCGTGCCCCTGCTGCCCGTGACCTACATGAACTCCTCCGCGGCCCTCAAGGGCTTCGTCGGCGAGCGCGGCGGCATCGTGTGCACGTCCTCCAACGCCTCGGCCGTGCTGGACTGGGCGTTCGAGCGTGCCCAGCGCGTCCTGTTCTTCCCGGACCAGCACCTGGGCCGGAACACGGGCCGCGCCAGGGGGATCCCACTCGAGCAGATGCCGACGTGGAATCCCCGCCTGCCGCTGGGCGGGAACTCCGAGGACGCCCTGCGGGACGCGAAGGTCCTGCTGTGGCACGGCTTCTGCTCGGTGCACCGCCGCTTCACTGTGGCGCAGATCGAGCAGGCCCGCGCCGAGCACCCGGACGTCCAGGTGATCGTGCACCCCGAGTGCCCCCTGCCCGTGGTGGAGGCCGCGGACTCCTCCGGGTCCACGGACTTCATCGTCAAGGCCATCCAGGCGGCGCCGGCCGGCTCGACCTTCGCGATCGGCACCGAGATCAACCTCGTGCAGCGCCTGGCCGCCCAGCACCCCGAGCACACGATCTTCTGCCTCGACCCCGTGATCTGCCCGTGCTCCACGATGTACCGCATCCACCCCGGCTACCTCGCGTGGGTGCTCGAGGAGCTCGTGGCCGGCCGCGTGGTCAACCGGATCACCGTGCCCGCGTCCGTGGCCGACCCGGCCCGCACCGCGCTCGAGCGAATGCTGGCCGTCGCGCCGAAGCAGTCGGCCGCGCAGTCCGCCGGGGCTGGGACGTGACCCCGGCCGACCGCGCCCCGACGACACCGGCCCCGCGGCCGGACGTGGAGCGGATCGTGGCCGCAGCGCTCGCCGAGGACGCGCCCTGGGGTGACGTCTCCTCGGAGGCCTTCGTCCCGGAGCAGGCCCGGATCACCGCGCGCGTGGTGGCCCGCGAGGCCGGGGTGCTCTCCGGCACGAACGCCCTCGAGGCCGCCTTCCGGCTCGTCGACCCGGCCGTGTCCGTCACCCTGCACCTGGCCGACGGCGCCGACCTGTCCCCCGGCGCCGTCGTCGCCGAGGTCGCGGGCCCCGCCCGCTCGGTGCTGCGCGCCGAGCGCGTGGCGCTGAACCTCGTCCAGCGCCTGTCCGGGATCGCCACGACGACGGCCGCCCACGTGGCCGCCGTGCGCGCCGGCGGCGGGCACGCGCGGGTGGTGGACACCCGCAAGACCACCCCGGGTCTGCGCGTGCTCGAACGGCAGGCGGTGCGGGACGGAGGCGGGCACAACCACCGCTTCAGCCTCTCGGATGCCGTGATGCTCAAGGACAACCACCTGGCCGCGCTGGGGTTCGGCGGTGCCGGCGACCCGGGCGAGGCCCTCACCGCGGCCCTGCGCGCCGGGATGGCCCGCCTGCCGCACACCACCCACGTGGAGGTGGAGGTCGACCGGCTCGAGCAGATCCCGGCGGTGCTCGCCGCCGGGGTCGACACGATCATGCTGGACAACTTCTCGCCGGCCGAGCTGCGGGCCGGCGTCGAGCTCGTGGCGGGCCGCGCCGTCGTCGAGGCCTCCGGCGGGGTGAGCCTCGAGACGATCGGGGCGATCGCGGCCACGGGCGTGGACGTGATCTCGGTGGGAGCACTGACCCATACCGTCCAGTCCCTGGACCTGGGCCTGGACGCCGTGGTCGAGGAGGGCTCGCCGCGCCGATGAGCACCACCCTCGACCTGGACCACGCGGCCACCGCGCCCGTCCGGCGCAGCGCGCTGGAGGCGATGTGGCCCGCCCTCACCGGCGTCTACGGCAACCCGTCCTCGGCGCACGAGGCCGGCCGGGCGGCGGTGGCCCTGCTCGAGGA
>NZ_KV824831.1:0-1112 GCF_001816085.1 Micrococcus sp. HMSC31B01 | reverse complement strand
GTCCCTGCCGATCTCCCAGCTCGTCACGGGTGCGGACGTCACCCTGCCCGTGCACGTGCTGCACGGCCGCGAGGACGGGCCCACCGTGTGGGTCTCCGCCGCGATCCACGGGGACGAGGTGGCCGGCGTCGAGATCGTCCGCCGCGTCCTGGAGCGCCTGCAGCCCACGCAGCTGCGCGGCACCCTGCTGGCCGTGCCCATCGTCAACGTGCTCGGCGTGATGGCCGGGGACCGCTACCTGCCGGACCGCCGCGACCTGAACCGCTCCTTCCCCGGCTCCGCCCGGGGCTCGCTGGCCTCGCGCATCGCGCACCTGATGATGACCGAGGTGATCGGCCGCTGCACCGTGGGCATCGACCTGCACACCGGCGCGGACCGCCGCTCCAACCTGCCGCAGATCCGGTGCGACCTGGAGGACTCCCAGACCCGTGCGCTCGCCGAGGCGTTCGGCGCGCCCGTGCTCTTCCACGCCCGCCTGCGGGACGGCTCCCTGCGCGCCGCGGCCCGCGAGACCGGCGCGCGCGTGCTGCTCTACGAGGCCGGTGAGGCCTGGCGGTTCGACGAGTACGCGATCGCCCCCGGCGTGGACGGGGTCCTGCGCGTGCTCGCCGCCCTGGACATGGTGGACCCCGCGGACATCGGGCTCACCGAGCCCGGGCCGGACGCCGTCGTCGACGCCCCCGGTCCGCTGCCCGGCGAGGTCCCCGAGGAGCGGACCACGGACGTGCCCGAGGCGACCGACGCCACCGGCGAGGACACCGCCGCCGTGCACCCCGACGTCGTCGACGGTGAGCAGGACGCCCCCTACCTGGTGTGGCAGTCCACCTGGGTGCGCGCCCGCGCGGACGGCCTCGTGCACCTGGACGTCGCGCTCGGCGAACGCGTGAACGCCGGGGACCGGATCGGCGCGCTCTACAACTCGTTCGGCCGCCGCCTCGCGCACGTGAAGGCCGAGCTGACCGGCGTGGTCATCGGCCGCACCGAGGCACCCCTGGTGCACCGCGGCGACGCCCTCGTGCACATCGGGGGATGGGACGCGTGAGCACCCCCACGACGACGGCGGGCCCCGACGCCCGCGCGCTGACCCGGGGCCACCGCAGGGCGAGCCGGGG
>NZ_KV824830.1:0-785 GCF_001816085.1 Micrococcus sp. HMSC31B01 | reverse complement strand
TGGCGGGGGTCGTACTTGCGCCAGTCCACCTCGTCGAAGTCCGTGCCGGTCTCCTCCTTGAACTGCGCCTTGGCACCCTCGGCCTTGTCGCGCATGACGCGCAGCCAGTCGGTGAAGGCGCGCGTGTACTCGGGGAGCTTCTCCGGCCCGAGGATGACGATCGCGAGCACCGCCAAGATGATGAACTCGCCGCCGTTGATACCAAACACCCTCCCAACTCTACTAGAGCGGCACCGCCCCACAGCCCGGAGCCGCGGGGGCGGGGCGGCTCAGCCGCGGGGGCGCGGCACGGCGTCCGCGATGCGTTCGAGGCCTCGCTCGAGGCGTTCCTCGACGGCGTCGCCGCCGCCCAGCTCGAGCACCCGTGCCCGCTCGGAGACCAGCAGGTGGGTGAGGACCGCGTCGGCGCGCTCGTCCGGCAGGCTGGCCTCCACGCGGTAGGCGGCCTGGGGCGTGGTCAGCTCGGCCGTCCAGCCGTCCTGCTCCCCCGCCGGGACGATCCGGTAGACGCCGCCGCCGGCCAGCCGACGCTCCTGTGCCCCCGTGCTCAGGGGCGCGGTCGAGGCACAGCCCTCCGGGGTGGCTCCCTCGATCCGGGGTCGGCACTCGCGGACGGTCACGGTCGGCTCGTCCCGGCCCCAGCCGACGACGACCTCCACGTCCTCGGCCGTCTGGGTGGTGTCCACGGTGAGCGGCTCCAGTCCGGCCCCCACGAGGGAGGGCACCGTCCAGCCCTGACCCCGCAGCTCCGCGACGGTGCCGCGCCGGTCCGTCGACGCGGTCCC
>NZ_KV824829.1:0-1161 GCF_001816085.1 Micrococcus sp. HMSC31B01 | reverse complement strand
CCGCGCCTGCCACTGAGCCCGGCGACGCGGTCGCCCGGCCGCCGCGCCGGACGTCGCCCGACGTCTTCCGTCGTGCCCGGTCGGCCGGGCGTGCGATACTGCTGGACAGCAACGTGCTCCGAGATGCGGTGGAAGTCCGCACCGGCGGTGACAGCCCGCTAACCGCGCGGCCCGTCCTCATCCGAGGCGGTGCCGAGCGGCCTGACCGGTGGAATTCCGGTGCCGACCGTACAGTCGGGATGGGAGAGGCACGCGGCGGAGCCGTTCCGCGCCCTGCGCGGGAGGGCTGCGGAGCGCACCCCTCGGAGTCCCGACCCGAGGAGGTGGCGTCACGGTCATGGACTGGCTGGTGGACGCGTTCAACCGGACCATCCCGGTCGCGGGAGGCGGCCTGCTCATGCGCGAGGTGCTGGGCAACGTCTTCGGCCTCGCCTCCGCCCTGGGCGGCATGGCGCGCAGGGTCTGGGCCTGGCCCGTGGGCATCCTCGGCAACCTCATCCTCCTGACGGTCTTCCTCGCCTCCCTGTTCACGGGGGCCGATCACGCCACCCTGCTCGGCCAGGCCGGCCGACAGGTCATGTTCATCGCCGTCTCCGTCTACGGCTGGGCGCGCTGGCGTCAGGCCCGCCGGGGCCACGCCGAGGACGCTCCCGCCATCACCCCGGAGTGGGCCGGCTGGCGCGGGCGCGTGTTCCTCGTGACGGCCATGGCGGTCGGCACCGTCGCCCTCACCCCCGTGTTCCGCGCGCTGGGTTCGTGGGAGCCGGTGTGGGCGGACGCCTGGACGTTCGTGGGATCGCTGCTGGCGACCTACGGCATGGCGCGCGGCTGGGTGGAGTTCTGGCTGATCTGGGTGGCCGTGGACGTCGTCGGCGTGCCCCTGCTGTGGAGCACCGGCTACTACGCCTCGGCCGTGATGTACGCCTTCTACGGCGCCTTCACCCTGATCGGCTTCTTCGTGTGGCTGCGCGCCGCAGACCGGGACAAGCCCGCCGTGGAGACGCTGCTGCCGGACGGCCCCGAGGGGGACGTCGCCCGATGAACGCCGCCGAGACCCCGTCCGCCGACCCCATGGACCTCGCCGTCCACGCCGCGCTGCGCGGCGTGCGCGGCGCCAACCCCCTCGTCGGGGCCGTCCTGACCGACGAGGCCGGCCGCGTC
>NZ_KV824828.1:0-1080 GCF_001816085.1 Micrococcus sp. HMSC31B01 | reverse complement strand
CCGCGCCCGCGTGCGCGAGCACGGCGCCGACGTCGTCCTGTGCGGGGCAGGCGTCGGCCGCGGTGCGGGCCGCCGTCAGCGTGGCCAGCATGTTCGTGCCCGTGTCCGCGTCCGGGACCGGGAAGAGGTTCAGGGCGTCGAGTCGCGGCGCGGCCCGGCCCACGAGCTCCTCCGCGAGCGCGAGCCAGTGCCGTACCAGTGACGGCCGGGACGGCGTGCTCACGGCGCCACGGCCTCCCCCAGGGTGCCGGTGCGGATGCCCTCGCCCAGGCGGGCGATCGCCGCCCAGTCCGGCCACACGACGTCCTCGCCGGTGTCCGTGTAGCCCACGCCCACGGACGGCACCGTGCTGGTCACGATCGGGGCGTCGCGCGCATCGCGCAGGGACCACGCCAGGTTCGCGAGGGTGCTGGAGTCGAGCTCGTCGTCGAGGGTCAGGAAGGGGGCGAACTCCTCGACGGCGGCCTGCACGCGGCTCGGGTCCGAGAGGGTGTCCCGGGAGAGGAACGCGGCCACGATGGCCTTGACCAGGCGCTGCTGGTTCTCCACACGGTCGAAGTCGCTGCGCGGCAGGTTGTACCGCTCCCGCGCGTAGGCCAGGGCCTTGTCCCCGTCCATCTGCACGGTGCCCGCGGGGAAGTCGATGCCGCCGGTCGAGACGAAGGCGCTGGGGTTGTCCACGCTGACGCCGCCCAGGGCGTCCACGAGGCCCTTGAAGCCGGCGAGGTCCACGGCGATCACGTGGTCCACGCGCGCCTGGAACATGTTCTCCGCGGTGGCCACCGTCAGCGGGATGCCGCCGTACTGGTAGGCGGCGTTGACCTTGTGGTCCCCGTGCCCCGGGATCGGCACCCACATGTCACGCATGATGGACATGACCTGGATCTCGCTGCGGTCCCCGGGCACGTGGACCCACATGAGGGTGTCCGACCGCCCGGCGGAGTCACGGCCCTCCGCGCCCGCGTCCTCGCCGACGAGCAGCACGTCGAGGGCCTGCTCGTCCGCCTTCTCGTCCGCGCCCGGGGCGACGGGGCCCTGGGCGCCCTCGGCGGCCTGGTCCGCGTCCATGCCGGGCGGCGG
>NZ_KV824827.1:0-2554 GCF_001816085.1 Micrococcus sp. HMSC31B01 | reverse complement strand
GAGGTGCACGTCCGCCCCGGCGAGCGCGTGGGCCGGGGTCAGAAGGTCCTGACCCTGCACACGGACACGCCGGAGCGCTTCGAGCGGGCGAGGGCCGCGCTCGCCGGCGGCTGGGCCGTCGGCGAGCTCGACGACGACGCCGCCCGGACCCTGCGCGAGCGCTCCGTGATCCTGGACCGGATCGGCTGACCGGATGCTCGCGTGGCTCGAGGAGGCGATCCTCCACGCCTCCGCGCAGTGGTGGGTCCTGCCGCTGACGCTGCTGCTGTGCCTGCTCGACGGCATCGTGCCGATCTTCCCGTCGGAGTCGGTGCTGGTGGCCCTCGGCGCGATCGTCCGCGACGGGCACCCGTTCTCCCTGTGGGCGCTGTGGGGGGTCGGCTTCGCGGGCGCGTTCCTGGGGGACGTGGCCGCGTACGCGATCGGCCGTGCCGTGGGCGTGGAGCGGTTCCGGTGGATGCGGCTGCGGCGGGTGCGGGCCACGGTCGAGGTCGCCCGGCACCACCTGCACAGTCACGGCGCGCTGCTGCTGTTCACCGCCCGGTTCATCCCCGGCGGCCGCGTGGCCCTCAACTTCACCGCCGGCGCCACCCGCTATCCGCCGGTGCGGTTCGTGGCGCTGGACCTGCTCTCCACGGCCAGCTGGGCCGCGTACTCGATCATGATCGCGCGCCTGACCGCGGGCTGGCTGGAGAACCCGGTGCTGCAGATCGCCGTCTCCGTGACGGGTGCCGCGCTCGTGGGCCTGCTGCTGGACCGCCTGCTCAAGGCCCTGCTGCGCCGCCGGCTGGGCGCCGGGGTGAAGGGCCTCACCCTGGCCGAGCAGGAGGCCCTGCGCTGAGCGCCCTGCCGTAGAGTGACGCCCGTGACGACGACGCAGCTTCCGGACACCGCATCCCCCTCCCCGCTCGAGGTCGACCTGGCCGTCCTGCCCAAGGTCTCCCTCCACGACCACCTCGACGGCGGCCTGCGCGTGGGCACCGTCCTCGACCTGGCCCGCGAGGCCGGCGTCGAGGTCCCCGCGGACACCGTCGAGGGCCTGGCCGAGTGGATCGCCGAGCATGCCAACGGCGAGTCCCTCGAGAAGTACCTGCAGGTCTTCGCCCTGACCACCGCCGTGATGCAGACCCGCGAGCAGCTGCGCCGCGTGGCCCGCGAGTTCGTCGAGGACCTGGTCGCCGACGGCGTCGTCTACGGCGAGATCCGCTGGGCCCCCGAGCAGCACCTGGCCGGCGGGCTGAGCCTGGACGAGGCCGTCGAGGCCGTGCAGGCCGGCCTGGACGAGGCGGTCGAGGCCGCCGACGCCGCGGGCCACGTGATCCGCGTGGGCCAGCTGGTCACCGCGATGCGGCACGCCGACCGGGCCCAGGAGATCGCCGAGCTGGCCGTGCGCCACCGCGCGGCCGGCGTCGTGGGCTTCGACATCGCGGGCGCCGAGGCCGGGTTCCCGCCCTCCCGCTTCGCCGACACCTTCACGTGGCTGGCCGCCCACCACCTGCCCGTCACCGTGCACGCGGGCGAGGGCGACGGCCTGGACTCCGTCCGCTCGGCCCTCGTGGACGGCCGCGCCCTGCGCCTGGGCCACGGCGTGCGCCTGGCCGAGGACATCTCGGTGGAGTACGGCGGCGTGGACGAGGACGGCGAGCAGCTGGACGAGCTGACCGGCATCGTGGACCTGGGCGAGACCGCCGCGTGGGTGCGGGACCGGCAGATCGCCCTGGAGGTCTGCCCGTCCTCGAACCTGCAGACCGGCGCGGTGGACGCCGCGGCGGGCATCGCGGGCCATCCCATCGACCTGCTCGTGCAGCTCGGCTTCCGCGTCACCGTGAACACGGACAACCGGCTCGTCTCGGACGTGTCCCTGACCGACGAGCTCTACCTGCTCGCCGAGACCTTCGGCTACTCGCTCTCCGAGCTGCTGGACCTGCAGCTCAACGCCGCCGAGGCCGCCTTCCTGTCCGTGGACGAGCGCGAGGACCTCGCCGAGATCCTCGTGGCCGGCTGGGGCGAGGTCATCTCCGGCGACGCCGTCGGCCCGGTCCTCGAGGAGCTGGACGACGAGGACGAGGACGACTGATCCGTCCGTGAGCGCGAGTGTGGACCGTCTGGTGGCGGTGGTCGAGGCCCTGCGCGACCACTGCCCGTGGACGGCCGCGCTCACCCACGCCGACCTCGCCGAGTACCTCGTGGAGGAGGCGTACGAGGCGGTGGCGGAGATCGAGTCCCGCGACGCCGCCGCATGGGCCGACGTGCCCGCGCGTCGGGCCGACGGCGCGTACCCCGCCCTGGCCGCCGAGCTCGGGGACGTCCTGTTCCAGGTGGTCCTGCACGCCGCCGTCTCCCGGGCGCCGGGCGCCCCGGCGGAGACGGCCGGGTTCCGCCTGGACGACGCCGCCGACGCCCTCACCGCCAAGATGATCCGGCGCAACCCGCTCGTGCTCACCCCCGAGGGCGGCCTGCGCCCGGCCGAGGAGCTCGCCGCCGTCACGCCCGAGGCCGTCGAGCTGGCCTGGGAGCGGGTCAAGGCGCAGGAGCGGGCGGCCGCGGGGCTCTC
>NZ_KV824826.1:0-1917 GCF_001816085.1 Micrococcus sp. HMSC31B01 | reverse complement strand
CGGCCTCGCCGCCTGGCCCGCCTGACCCCCACCCCGACGAACCCTGCGAGATGGCCCCCACCGCGGGCCGGAGGGGCCATCTCGCAGGGTTCGTTCGCACGCGCACGGGCGCGGCGGCCCTTCCGTAGACTTGCGCGGGTGAAGCCCGAAGACCTCTCCGCCCTGCTGTCCGCTGTCCTCACCGACGCCGTCGATGCCGGTGACCTCCCCGCCGCGCTGCGGGAGGAGATCACCCCCGCGCGCGTGAAGGTGGAGCGACCCCGCAGCCGCGAGCACGGCGACTGGGCCACCAACGTCGCCCTCCAGCTGGGCAAGAAGGCCGGGATGGCCCCGCGCGACCTCGCCGGGCTCGTAGCCGAGCGCCTGACCGACAAGCCGGGCATCGCCGCCGTCGACGTCGCCGGCCCCGGCTTTCTCAACGTCACCCTGGACGCGGCCTCGGCCGGCGCCCTGGCCCGCGAGATCGTCGAGGCCGGCCCGGAGTACGGCCGCAACGACGCCCTGGCCGGGCACACCGTGAACATGGAGTTCGTCTCCGCCAACCCCACCGGCCCGCTGCACATCGGACACACCCGCTGGGCCGCGCTGGGCGACGCGATCGCCCGCCTCCTGCGCGCCTCCGGCGCGGACGTCACCGCCGAGTACTACGTCAACGACGCCGGCAACCAGATGAACGTGTTCGCCGACTCGGTCCTCGCCCGCCTGCACGGCCGCGACGTCCCCGCGGGCGGCTACCCGGGCGCGTACGTGCAGGAGCTGGCCGACGCCGTCGCCCTCGAGCACCCGGACGTGCGCGAGCTGACGGACGAGGCCGCCCGCCCGGTGGTCCGCGAGGCCGCGTACCGGCTCCAGATGCAGGACATTAAAAACACGCTCGCCGCCTTCGACGTGCACTTCGACGTGTTCACCTCGGAGCAGACGCTCCACGACTCCGGCGCGATCGAGCAGGCCGTGCAGCGGCTGCGCGCGCAGGGCCACGTCGAGGACCGCGAGGGCGCGGTGTGGCTCAAGACCACGGACTTCGGCGACGACAAGGACCGCGTGCTCATCCGCGCCAACGGCGAGCCCACCTACTTCGCCGCCGACGCCGCGTACTACCTCCACAAGCGCGACCGCGGCTTCGAGGAGAAGGTGTACCTGCTCGGCGCCGACCACCACGGCTACGTGAACCGCCTCAAGGCGATCGCCGCCGCCGCCGGCGACGACCCGGCGACGAACATCGAGATCCTCATCGGCCAGCTCATCTCGGTCAACGGCGCGAAGCTCTCCAAGCGCGCCGGCAACATCATCGAGCTCAAGGACCTCGTGGAGTGGCTCGGCCGCGACGCCCTGCGCTACGACCTGGCCCGCTACCCCGCGGACTCGCCCCTGACGATCGACCCCGAGCTGCTGCGCTCCACCACGAACGACAACCCCGTCTACTACGTGCAGTACGCCCACGCCCGCGCCTCCGGCGCGGCGCGCACCGCGCAGGCCCACGGCGTGGACCGCTCCGAGTTCGACGCCGCCCTGCTCACCCACGCCACCGAGTCGGAGCTGCTGGCCCAGCTGGCGGAGTTCCCGGCCGTCGTCGGCGCGGCGGCGCGCCTGCGCGAGCCCCACCGCGTGGCCCGACACCTCGAGGTGATCGCCGGGGCCTACCACTCGTGGTACGCCGCCTGCCGCATCGTGCCCATGCCCACCGACGACGGGACGCCGCGTCCCGTCGAGACCCTCAACCGCACCCGCCTGTGGCTCAACGACGCCACCGCCCAGGTGCTGGCCAACGGCCTCGGCCTGCTCGGCGTGACCGCCCCGGAGAAGATGTGAGCGCCCGGATGACGACGCCGCAGCCCGCCCCCGCCTCCCCGCTCGCCCCCGCCTGGCTCCCCGCGCCGGGGGACCCGGACGCGCTCGTGCCCGGCCTGTGGGCCGCCG
>NZ_KV824825.1:0-2620 GCF_001816085.1 Micrococcus sp. HMSC31B01 | reverse complement strand
CGTCGACGCCGGCCGGGCCGCCGTCGTCGTGGCCCCGTCCGGTGGGCGCGGGCAGCGCGTCCGCCGTGGTGACCATCTCGGCGAGCTTGCGGCGGGCGTCGTCGAGGGCCTGGTCGGCGTCGAGGCGGACCACCTGGTAGAGCGCGGCGGCCACGTGCTTGCAGTCCGTCCCGACCGGGCACGTGCAGCGCCCGCCCACCGGCTCCATGAGGGCGCCGGCACCGTCCTCGGCGGCGGCGTCGTAGGCCTCCTGCAGCTGCACCTGCACCCGGTAGGGGCTGGGCGCGGTGCCCTGGACGGAGGCACTCAGGCGGCCGGTGGCGGCGTCGTAGCGCAGGCGCCCCACGGCGCCCGACGCGGCCACGGCGAAGCCGCGGTCCGCACTGGTGGGCCCGACGACGGCGCGGATGGCCTCGGTGCGCAGGTGCGGCAGGACGTCTCCGGAATCTGCAGTGGCCATAGCGAGCAGTCTTTCACGGACCGTGCCGGGCCCGCTCCGACCGACGCCGGCCCGGCGGCGTGCCGACCACCCCGTTCCTGGGTCCGCACACCCGAGACCTTCAGCCCGACCCGCCCCGGACCGTAGAGTGCGCCCATGGCGTCCACACAGCCCTCCCCCGTCCCCGCCGGTGCCACGCCGGCGCCCCACACCTCCCCCCTCGGCCTGTCCCTGCCGGACGGCCGGGGCCGTCGCGTCCTCGTCACCGGTGCCACCGGGTACGTGGGCGGGCGCCTCATCCCCGAGCTGCTCGCCGCCGGCTTCGACGTCCGGGCCGGCGCCCGGAACCCCTCCGACCTCGCGGACCGACCGTGGTCGGACAGCATCGAGGTGGTGGAGCTCGACCTCACCGAGGTGGACCTCGTGGAAGCCGCCATGCAGGACGTGCACACCGTGCTCTACCTCGTGCACTCCATGGGCGGGGGCGGCGACTTCGTGGCCCAGGAGCAGCGGATCGCGGACATCGTGGGCACCGCCGCGGACACGGCCGGCGTGGCCCAGCTCGTCTATCTCTCCGGCCTGCACCCGGACACGGTCCCCGTCGCGGAGCTGTCCGACCACATGCGCTCCCGCGCCCTCGTGGCCGAGCGTCTCGAGCGGGCGGCGACCCCGGCACTGACGTTCGAGGCCGGGGTGATCATCGGCTCGGGCTCCACCTCGTTCGAGATGATCCGCCACCTCGCCGAGCGGCTGCCCGTGATGCCCGGCCCGTCCTGGCTGAGGAACCGGGTGGAGCCGCTGGCCATCCGCGACGTCCTGTACTACCTCCTGCAGGCCTGCGCCCTCCCGGAGCCCGTGCAGCTGCGGGCCCAGATCGGCAACGGGCACCCCCAGCCGTTCGCGAGCGTGCTGGTGGACTACGCCAAGGCCGCCGGCCTGTCCCGACGCATCGTGATCCCCACCCCGTTGCCCTTGAAGACCCTGGCGGGCTTCTGGATCGGCATGGTGACCCCCATCCCGGTCGCGGTGGCCTTGCCCCTGGCCGCATCCCTCGCCGAGGAGGCGGTCGTGGAGGACCGCTCGGTCCGCGACCTCATCCCGGACCCGCCGGGCGGGCTGACCTCCTACATGGACGCCGTGCGGCTGGCGCTGAAGCGGGAGAAGGAGGGCCCCCTGGACGTCACCTTCGACGCGGACCTCCAGAGCTCCGCGGACCCGGCCGCCCCCCTGCCCTCGGATCCCGAGTGGGCCGGCACCACGGTCTACACGGACGAGCGCGAGCGCGAGTCCGACCTGCCCGCGCAGGAGGTGTGGCCGGTGATCGAGTCGGTGGGCGGCGCCAACGGTTGGTATTCCACCCCGCTGCTGTGGAAGATCCGCGGGCTGATGGACAAGCTTGCCGGCGGGCCCGGCCTGACCCGCGGCCGGCGAGACCCGGACCACCTGCGACGCGGCGACGCCGTGGACTGGTGGCGGGTGGAGGACGTGGAGCCGGGGCGGCGGCTGACCCTGCGGGCGGAGATGAAGGCCGGCGGGCGGGCCTGGCTGCAGCTGAGCACCGAGCCGCGGGAGGGCGGAGGCTCCGTCTACCGCCAGCGGGCGGTCTTCATGCCGGACGGCCTGCTCGGACGCGCCTACTGGACCGCCATCCTGCCCTTCCACGCCGTGGTGTTCCCGGAGATGGCCGCGAACATCCTGGCCGAGGCCCAGCGCCGGCACGACGACGGCGAGCGTCCCCGCACCCGCGGCCTGCTGCGGCCGCTGGTGGACCGGCTGCCCCTGCGTCGCAACCCGTTGGACAGGCGAGCCCGCGGCGCCGGCGGCGCTCAGTCGCGGGACTGACCGTCGGGGCCACGCCCCCAGTGGGGCCGGGGGCGTGACCGGGCCGCCCGGCGCAGCCAGCGCCGCCCGGGGGACAGCCGGGCCCAGTTGACCTGCAGGGTGGCGACGGCCATCCGGCCCTGCCGCACCCGCTGGCGCAGGGAGTGGAAGATGCGCCCGGCGACCTCCACCCGCAGGTCCGGATCGAACCGGATCCGGCGGCCGGCCAGGGCCAGCTGGAAGGACAGGTCCAGGTCATCGTGCACGTCCCCGCGCTCGCGGTGGACCCGGGTCCGCACAGCCTGCCACGCCTCGGCGCGCAGGGCGCAGTTGGAGCCCCAGACGGGGGTGGCCGCCACC
>NZ_KV824824.1:0-1869 GCF_001816085.1 Micrococcus sp. HMSC31B01 | reverse complement strand
CGAGGCGGCCGGCGCCCGGGAGCACGCCCTCGACGTCGCCGCCGAGCTCACCGTCCGCGCCCGCGAGCGCATCGCGGCCCTGCCCCTGGACGAGACGGTCCGGGCGGAGTTCGCCGACGCCTGCCACGCCGTGCTGACCCGGAGGTCCTGAGATGGCCGCGCCCGCCCCGATCCCTGCCGCGCTGTACACGCGGACGGCCCACGCCGCAGCGGCCCAGGTGATCCGCCGTTACTCCACATCCTTCTCCTGGGCCTGCCGCACCCTGCCCCGGCAGGCCCGCCAGGACGTGGCGACGATCTACGCCATGGTCCGCGTCGCCGACGAGGTGGTCGACGGCGTCGCGGTGGCCGCCGGGCTCGACGAGGCCGGGGTCCGCGCGGCCCTGGACGACTACGAGCGGGCATGTGAGGCCGCGATGGCGTCGGGCTTCGCCACCGACCCGGTCCTGCACGCCTTCGCCGACGTGGCCCGTCGCCACGGCATCACCCCGGAGCTGACCCGTCCCTTCTTCGCCTCCATGCGCGCGGACCTGGGGATCCGCGAGCACGGCGCCGAATCCCTGGACGCCTACATCCACGGCTCGGCCGAGGTGGTGGGACTGATGTGCCTGCAGGTCTTCCTCTCCCTCCCCGGCACGCGGGCCCGGACCCCGGGCCAACGGCAGGAGCTGCGCGCGCAGGCCTCCCGGCTGGGGGCGGCGTTCCAGAAGGTCAACTTCCTCAGGGACCTGGCCGCGGACCACCACGAGCTGGGCCGCACCTACCTGCCCGGTGCCGCCCCGGGCGTCCTCACCGAGGCCCGCAAGGCCGAGCTCGTGGCCGAGGTCCGCGCCGACCTCGACGCCGCCCTGCCCGGCATCCGTGCCCTGGACCCCGGGGCCGGGCGCGCCGTGGCCCTGGCGCACGGACTGTTCGCGGCCCTGGTGGACCGGATCGAGGCGACCCCGGCGGCCGAGCTGGCTCACCGCCGTGTCCGGGTGCCGGACCGCCAGAAGGCCCGGATCGCCGCCCGCGTCCTGGCACGGGGCCGCCGGGGAGGCCGCCGATGAGCGCCCGGGACACCGCTCCCGGCCCGCGCACCGTGGTGGTGGGCGGCGGGTTCGCCGGACTGGCCACGGCGGGCCTGCTGGCCCGTGACGGGCACCGGGTGACGCTGCTGGAGCGCGGCACCGTCCTGGGCGGCCGTGCCGGACGCTGGTCCGAGGCGGGGTTCACCTTCGACACCGGGCCCTCCTGGTACCTGATGCCCGAGGTGATCGACCGCTGGTTCCGCCTCATGGGGACCTCCGCCGCCGAACGGCTGGACCTGCGCCGCCTGGACCCCGGCTACCGGGTGTACTTCGAGGAGCACCTCCACGAGCCCCCCGTGGACGTGCGCACCGGCCACGCGGAGACGCTGTTCGAGTCCCTCGAGCCCGGCGCCGGGCGCCGCCTGCGGGCCTACCTCGACTCCGCGTCCCGGATCTACGGGCTCGCCAAGGACCACTTCCTCTACACGGACTTCCGCCGGCCGGCCGCCCTGGCCCACCCGGACGTCCTGCGCGCCCTGCCGGCCCTCGGGCCCCAGCTGCTGGGGGGCCTGCGCTCCCACGTCGCGGCCCGCTTCCAGGACCCCCGGCTGCGCCAGATCCTGGGCTACCCGGCGGTCTTCCTCGGCACGTCCCCCGACCGTGCCCCCGCCATGTACCACCTGATGTCCCATCTGGACCTCGCCGACGGCGTGCAGTACCCCCTCGGCGGGTTCGCGGCCCTCGTGGACGCCATGGCGGAGGTCGTGCGCGAGGCCGGTGTGGAGATCCGCACCGGGGTCGAGGCGACCGCCGTGGAGGTCGTGGACCGTCCCGCCCCCGCCGGCCGCCTCGGACGCCC
>NZ_KV824823.1:0-825 GCF_001816085.1 Micrococcus sp. HMSC31B01 | reverse complement strand
CCTGCCCCTCGCGGCGCACCTCCGCCGCGCGGGCCTCGACCTCGGCCCGTGCCTGCTCCAGAGCGGCGTGGCCCTTCGCGAGCCGGGACTCGGCGGCGTCGGCGGCCTCCATGGCCTCGAGCGCCGCGGCCTCGTGGTCATCGAGCAGTGCGGTGAGCGTGTCGTCCTCGTGCTGCATGGCCTGCAGCTCCTTGGACCCGCCCTGGCCCGCTTCGAGCCGCTCCCGGGTCCGGTCCCGACGGGCGCGGGTGGCGGCGGCCTTCTCGGTGGCCTCGGCTCCCGCCCGGTCGGCGGTGCGGGCGGCATCCTCGAGGCCGGGCAACGCCTCCTCGAGTTCCAGCGCGCGGGCGCGCAGCCGGGCGTGCTCCGGGTCCGCCTTGAGCCGACGGACGGCGGCGCGGGCCTGGTCCAGGGCCGTGTCGAGCTCCTGCAGCTCCAGCAGCCGGGCCTGGACGGCCGGCGGTGCGGTGACCTCACTCATGCGTGACTCCCCTCGTCGGCCCGCTCTCCCCCGACCAGGAAGTCCCAGGGGTCGCTGCGGTGATCTGAGAACAGGGTGGTGACGCCCAGTCCCCGCTCCGCCAGGGCGGCCTCCAGGGCGCGGGCGCCGTGCTCGAGCCATAGGGACTCGCTCGCCCAGTGCGAGACGTCCACGAGCGCGGGACGTCCCTCCCCCGGCGCGGCCGTCTCCCGGGCCTCCGAGGCCGGGTGGTGGCGCAGATCGGCGGTCACGTAGACGTCCGCGCCGGACGCGCGGACCGCGTCGAAGAGGCTGTCTCCGGCGCCGCCGCACACGGCGACGCGGCGGATGCCCTGGGCGGGGTC
>NZ_KV824822.1:0-1377 GCF_001816085.1 Micrococcus sp. HMSC31B01 | reverse complement strand
GGGCCCGGACGCCGCCGGGGACGGCGCGCAGGGGGAACACGTGACCGGGCCGGGTCAGGTCACCGGGGGCGGCACCGGGGTCGGCGAGCACGCGGAGGGTGCGGGTGCGGTCGGCGGCGGAGATGCCGGTGGTGACGCCGGCGGCGGCGTCCACGCTCACGGTGTAGGCGGTGCCCTTGGGGTCCTCGTTGACGGTGGTCATGGGCGGCAGGGCCAGGCGGTCGGCCAGGCCGGCCGGCAGGGGCGCGCA
This sequence comes from Micrococcus sp. HMSC31B01, assembly GCF_001816085.1. NCBI lineage: Bacteria > Bacillati > Actinomycetota > Actinomycetes > Micrococcales > Micrococcaceae > Micrococcus > Micrococcus sp. HMSC31B01. The sequence continues at coordinate 1,127 of NZ_KV824822.1, read as the reverse complement.
GATGACGCCCGAGGTGTGGCGGACGGTGAAGGCGGTGACCTCGTCGGTGGCCAGGGCGGCGGCGTAGATCAGGTCGCCCTCGTTCTCGCGGTCGGCGTCGTCCACGACGACGACGGGCCGGCCGGCGGCGATCGCGGCGATCGCCGCGGGGACGGGGTCCAGACGGATGTGCTCGCTCACGGGCGGGCCTCCTCGGTGGGTGCGGCGGGGGCGGACGGGATGAGCGCGAGACGCTCGGCGTACCGGGCGAGCACGTCGGTCTCGAGGTTGACGCGGTCGCCCGGCCGCAGGGCGCCCAGGGTGGTGGCCTCGAGCGTGGCCGGGATGATGCCGATCTCGAACCAGTGCGCGGCCGCGCCCGGGTCGGAGACGGCGGTGACGGTGAGGGAGACGCCCTGCAGGGCGATGGCCCCCTGCGCGGGGACGTAGCGGGCCAGGCGGGCGGGCAGGCCGATGCGCAGGGTGGTCCAGGCCCCGTGCGGGGTGACCGCGAGGACCTCGCCGGTCCCGTCCACGTGGCCCTGGACCACGTGCCCGTCCAGGTGGTCGGTGGGGCGCAGGCAGCGCTCGAGGTTGACCCGGTCCCCCGGGGCGCGGTCGCCGAGGCTGGTCATCCGCAGCGTCTGGCCCATGAGGTCGGCACGGAACACGCCGGGGCGCTCCGTGGGTCCGTCGAGGGCCGTGAGGCACACGCCGTCGACGGCGAGCGAGCCGCCGGCGGGCAGCCCGTCGAGGGCGCGGCCGGCGTCGAGGGTCAGCAGGGCGGTGTCGGCGGCCGCGTCGTGCTCGAGGGCGACGACGGTGCCGAGATGGGTGACGATGCCGGTGAACACTCAGTCCTCCTGGAAACGGGTCGGGGCGGGGGCGGTGGGCAGGCGCGGGGCCGGCACCGGGCTCAGGTGGGTCCAGACGTCGTCGCCGAGGGCCCGGGCGGGGCCGCCCTCCGCGGGGTCGGGGTGCCAGCGCGGTCCCTCGGACAGCGTGGCGACGTCCAGGCCGGCGACGGCGGCGCGGCCCGGGCCGAGCAGCAGGGGCGCGGTGTAGACCATGAGCTCGTCCACGAGGCCGGCGCGCAGCCACGCGCCGAGCACGCGGGGCCCGCCCTCGATGAGCACGTGCTCGGCACG
>NZ_KV824821.1:0-1064 GCF_001816085.1 Micrococcus sp. HMSC31B01 | reverse complement strand
CCGAGGCGAAGCGCGCGGTCTGGGACCGGGTGATGGCCGGCGAACTGTCCAACACGGAGCAGCGCCAGGCCCTGATCGGGTTCGCCCGGGTCCATGACGCCGCGCTGATCGCGCCCTTCGCGGACGCCTACTTCGAGGGCGTCGAGGCGATGTGGGACTCCCGTTCTCACGAGATGGCCGAGACCGCCGCGACGCTGGGCTACCCGACCGCCCAGGTCACCCCGGAGATCGCCGACCGCGCCACCGCCCTGTCCGAGCGGCTGGCCGACACCCGCGCGGGGCTGTCCCGCGTCCTCGCCGAGGGCCGGGACGAGACGATCCGCGCCCTGGCCGCGCGCGAGCACGCGACGGCGCACGTGCATCAGGTCCACGCCGGGGCCTGAACCGGGCGGGGGCTGGTGGGCATTCCACGGAAGATGCCCTCCAGCACCGCCCCCGCCGCCGTCGAGGCGCGGGCTGGCTAGGCTGGAACCCATGAAGCACACCTTCTCCCTGCGCACCGAGTGGACGGGCGACCGCGGCTCGGGCACCTCCGGCGTCCGCGACTACGACCGCTCCGTGGTGATCCAGGACGCCGCCGTCGGCGAGATCCAGGCCTCGGCCGCCCGCCCCTTCCGCGGCGACGACTCGAAGTGGAACCCGGAGACCCTCCTGCTCGGCGCGCTCGCCGAGTGCCACGTGCTCTCGTACCTCCATGTCGCGGCGACCTCCGGGGTCGTGGTCACGGGGATGACGTGCGGGGTCGAGGGCGAGCTCGAGGTGGACGGCGACGGCGCCGGGCGGTTCATCGCGATCACGCTGCGGCCCGAGGTCACGCTGCAGGACGAGGCCGACCGGGAGCGGGCCGAGGCCCTCCACGCCGAGGCGCACCGGCTGTGCTTCATCGCGAACTCGCTCTCGGCCCCGGTCACCGTCGAGCCGGTCCGCCCCGAGGCCCTGCCCACCGGCACGCCGACGCTGCCGGACCACTCCGCGCGCCTGGGCGCCCCCCTGGCGGTGCTGCGGCCGCGCGTCGCCAAGGGCCCGTCCCGTGTGACGGGCCTGGCGGAGCGGCCCACCGAGGT
>NZ_KV824820.1:0-951 GCF_001816085.1 Micrococcus sp. HMSC31B01 | reverse complement strand
CGCTGCGGCCGACACGCCGCACCGGGGCGGCCCGGCGTCGTTCGAGCAGGAGCACGGCGGCGAATCCGAGGAGCGTCGCGGCCACCAGCAGGACGCCCAGCCCGGCGCCGAGGGCTCCGGCCGGCCACGGACGCAGCGCCCCGGGCAGGGAGGCGCTGGTGTGGGCGACCCACCCGATCCAGGCCGCGGGCCACTGGATCACGGCCACGAGGGCGGCGGCGATCCCCGGCGCGGGCAGGGCGAGGGCCGCGGCGAGGGTGCCCAGGACGGTCACGGGCGGCACGGCCGGGGCGGCCAGCAGATTGGCCGGCACCGCGTAGGCCGACACCTCGCCCGTCATGGCCAGGATGATCGGCTGACAGGCCAGGTGGGCGGCCACGGTCACCGCGAGCGACGCCGAGAGCCACCGCGCCACGACGTCGGGCAGCACCCGGCCGAGCCCGGCGTGCAGCGCACGGTCGAGGGGCGCGCCGCCCAGGACGATGCCCGCGGTCGCCGCCAGGGAGAGGTGGAAGGCCGGTTCCACGGCGAGGGCCGGCACCGCGACGAGCAGGGCCGTGCCGCCCACCGTCAGGAGTCCGAACGCCTGCCGCGCGCGGCCGAAGAACACCGCGAGGGCTCCGAGAGCGCCCATCACGGCTGCCCGGAGCACGGACGGCTCCGGTCCCACGACGACCACGAACACCCCGAGGACCGCCAGCCCGGCGCTGAGGACCACCGCCCGGTGCACCCGCGCGCAGCGCAGGGTGATCGCGACCGCGCCGAGGATCATGGCCACGTTGGCCCCGGACACGGCAGACAGGTGCGACAGGCCCGAGGCCTTCATGGCGTCGTCGAGGGCGGGCCCCTGGGCGGAGCGGTCGCCCAGCACCAGCCCCGGGATGAGCTCCGGCGCCGCGCCGACCGTGCCCTCCGCGGACTGACGGAATGCGGCGCGCAGCGCCTCCCGCC
>NZ_KV824819.1:0-4840 GCF_001816085.1 Micrococcus sp. HMSC31B01 | reverse complement strand
GGTGAGGACGGCGGCCGCCGCGCGGCGCGGGCCCTCGTTGACGACGACGGCGACGTCGGGCGTGCCCGAGGCCTTCAGCCCCGCGGTGACGCCGGCCGCCCGGAACCCCTGTGCCGCGGTGACGCTCACGGTGCGACCCCCTGCTGTTCGAGCCCCGCCTGCTCCGGCAGGCCCAGGGCGATGTTCATGGACTGCACGGCGCCGCCGGCCGTGCCCTTGGTGAGGTTGTCGAGCGCCGCGCAGACGATCACGCGGCCGGCCCGCTCGTCCACGGCGAGCTGCAGCTGCACGTGGTTGGAGCCGAGGACCGCCTTCGTGGTGGGCCACTGGCCCTCGGGCAGCAGGTGCACGAAGCGTTCGCCGCCGTAGGCCTCGGCCCATGCGTCGCGCACGTCCGCGGCGGCGACGCCGGGGCGCAGCCGCGCCGTGGCCGTCGCGAGGATGCCGCGCGACATCGGCGCGAGCGTGGGCGTGAAGGAGACGCGGACCGGCTCGCCGGCCGCCTGGGCCAGGCCCTGCTCGATCTCCGGGGTGTGCCGGTGCCCGCCGCCGACGCCGTACGGGCTCATCCCTCCCATGACCTCGGCGCCGAGCAGGTGCGGCTTGAGCGCCTTGCCCGCCCCGGAGGTGCCCGAGGCGGCGACGATCACCACGTCCTGCGGCTCGAGCAGCCCCGCGGCGAAGCCGGGCGCGAGGGCGAGGATCGAGGTGGTCGGGTAGCACCCGGGGACGGCGATGCGGCGGGTGCCGGCGAGTCGCTCACGCTGACCGGGCAGCTCGGGCAGGCCGTAGGGCCAGGTCCCGGCGTGCGCGGTGCCGTAGAAGGCCTCCCAGTCTGCGGCGGACTCGAGGCGGTGGTCGGCGCCCGCGTCGATCACCAGGGTGTCCGGGGATCGCTCTGCGATCTCGGCCGCCAGCGCCCCGGAGGCCCCGTGGGGCAGCGCGAGGATCACGACGTCGTGGCCGGCGAGGACCTCCGCGGTGGTCTCGGCGAGGACGCGGTCCGCCAGGGCGTGCAGGTGCGGCTGGAGAGCGCCGAGGCGCTCCCCCGCGTTCGAGTGGGCCGTGATGGCTCCGACGGTGACGGACGGGTGGCCGGCGAGCAGGCGCAGGGCCTCTCCCCCGGCGTAGCCGCTGGCTCCGGAGACGGCGACGGTGTGGGTCATGGCTTCATCCTAGCGCAGATATGCGTTGCACCGAATATCTATGCGGCGCCTCGGGTCCCTCGGGCCGGGCCGGATGGCCCGGCCCGCTCCTAGAGTGGGGCCATGACCACTGCGAACACCCCCGCCGTCCCCCGCACCCACCACGCCGTCGTCGTGTCCGCCACGGGCGGCCCCGAGGTCCTGCAGTGGACCGAGACGGAGGTGCCCTCCCCCGCGCCGGGGCACGTGCTGGTGCGCACCGCCGCGGCGGGCCTGAACTTCATCGAGACGTACCAGCGCTCCGGGGTCTACACGATGGACCTGCCCTTCACCCCCGGTACGGAGGGCTCCGGCGAGGTCGTCGCGCTCGGCGAGGGCGTGGACGCCGGGCTCCTGGGGGCCCGTGTCGCCACCGCGACGGCCACCGGTGCGTACGCCGAGCACTTCACCGCCCCCGCGGATCGTCTCCTCACCGTCCCGGAGGGCATCGACCTGGCCGAGGCCGCCGCCCTTCCGCTGCAGGGCATGACGGCCCACTACCTCTGCCGGTCCACCTTCCCGGTGGAGGAGGGCCACACGGTGGTCGTGACGGCCGGTGCCGGCGGGGTGGGGCTCCTGCTCACCCAGCTCGCGACGGCCCGCGGCGCCCGCGTGGTCACCACGGCGTCCACGGAGGAGAAGCGGGAGCTGTCCCGGGGCGCGGGCGCCGTCGCCGCGGTGGACTATCCGGACCTCGCCGCCACGGTGGCGGAGCTGACCGACGGCGAGGGCGCGCACGCCGTGTACGACGGCGTGGGGAAGGACACCTTCGACACCTCGCTCGAGGTGCTGCGCGTGCGCGGCACACTCGTGCTCTTCGGCGGGGCCTCCGGGCAGGTGCCCCCCTTCGACCTGCAGCGGCTCAACGCGGCCGGCTCGCTGTACGTCACCCGGCCCTCGCTGGTGCACTACACGCGCACGGGCGAGGAGACCCGCTGGCGTGGTGGAGAGGTGTTCGGGGCGTGGGCCTCCGGCGAGCTCGACGTACGGATCGGCGAGCGCTTCCCGCTGGCGGACGCGGCCGCCGCGCACGCCGCACTCGAGTCCCGGTCGACGACGGGCAAGGTGCTGCTCACCCTGTCCTGAGCCGGACCCGCCCGGTGCCTTCCAGGCGCCCCGCGCGGCCGCGGGCGGGGCATAGAATGTCCCGCTGCGGCCTGGTCCGCGTCCGACCCTCGGTTTGCCGCTCACACCCCCGGAGGCCCCTGTGTCCCTTTCGTCCGCCGCGCCCACCCCGCCCTCCGTCCCCCTCGACCCCGCGGGCGCGCCGCATCGGCCGCAGCTGCCCGGCTCCGAGCGCACCCCGCCCGCCCGGACGCTCGTGGAGCTCTTCGACGCCACGGCGCGCGAGCACCCGGACGCGACCGCCCTGGACGACGGCGTCGAGCCGCTGACGTACGCGGAGCTGCGGGAGCGCGTCGACGAGACCGCCCGCCACCTGTGGGCCGCCGGCGTGCGGGCGGGAGACCGGGTCGGCGTGCGGATCGCCTCGGGCACGGCCGCGCTGTACGTCTCGATCCTCGGCGTGCTCGCCGCCGGCGCGGCCTACGTCCCCGTGGACGCGGACGATCCGGAGGAGCGCGCCCGCCTCGTGTTCGGCGAGGCGAAGGTGGCCGGCGTCCTCACCGACGAGCGGGTCTACGCCCCGCACCCCGAGCACACCGCGGACCCGGCCGCGGAGGCCCGCGCCCCCGGGCTCGAGGACGACGCGTGGATCATCTTCACCTCTGGCTCGACGGGCACCCCCAAGGGCGTGGCGGTGAGCCACCGCTCGGCCGCGGCCTTCGTGGACGCCGAGGCGCGGATCTTCCTGGCGGACGATCCGCTCGCCCCGGGCGACCGCGTGCTGGCGGGACTGTCCGTCGCGTTCGACGCCTCGTGCGAGGAGATGTGGCTCGCCTGGCGTCACGGTGCGTGCCTGGTCCCGGCCCCCCGCTCGCTCGTGCGCTCCGGCATGGACCTCGGCCCGTGGCTCGCCGAGCGGCGCATCACCGCCGTGTCCACCGTGCCGACCCTCGCCGCGATGTGGCCCACCGAGGCCATGGACAACGTCCGGCTGCTGATCTTCGGCGGCGAGGCCTGCCCGCCCGAGCTCGCCGCGCGCCTGGCGGAGGACGGCCGCGAGGTCTGGAACACCTACGGCCCCACGGAGGCCACCGTCGTCGCGTGCGCGGCCCCGCTCACGGGTCTCGGCCCGGTCCGCATCGGCCTGCCCCTGGACGGCTGGGACCTGGCCGTCGTCGACCCGCAGACCACGCTGCCCGTGGCCGAGGGCGAGACGGGCGAGCTGATCATCGGCGGCGTCGGCCTGGCCCGCTACCTCGACCCGGCCAAGGACGCCGAGAAGTACGCCCCCATGCCCTCCCTCGGCTGGGAGCGTGCCTACCGCTCCGGTGACCTCGTGGTCTTCGAGCCGGAGGGCCTGCTGTTCGTCGGCCGCGCCGACGACCAGGTGAAGCTCGGCGGCCGCCGCATCGAGCTCGGCGAGGTGGACGCGGCCCTCCAGGCCCTGCCCGGCGTCCACGGCGGCGCCGCGGCCGTGCAGACCACCCCGGCGGGCCACCAGATCCTCGTCGGCTACCTCGTCCCCGCGGACCCCGAGGCCGAGCTCGACCTGCACATGGCCCGCGAGCACCTCGCGGCGGAGCTGCCGGCCGCCCTCGTGCCCCGGCTGGCCGTCGTGGACTCCCTGCCCACGAAGACCTCCGGCAAGGTGGACCGCCACGCGCTGCCGTGGCCCCTGCCCGGCGCCGAGGTGGACGAGGACGCGCCCCAGCCGAACGAGGACACCGCCGACGGCTGGGTGCTGCGCCAGTGGGCGGACGTGCTCGGCGCGCCCCCCAAGGACGCCGACACCGACTTCTTCGAGGCCGGCGGCGGCTCGCTCGCCGCTGCCCAGCTCGTGGCCCGCCTGCGCCTGCGCCACCCGGCCGTGACCGTCCAGGACGTCTACCGCAACCCCACCGCCGGGGCCCTCGTGGCCGCCGTCGTGGGCGACGACGGCCCCCGCGGCATCGAGGTGCACGACCGGCACGTCGACCGCACCCGCCACCGCACCCAGTGGGTCCAGACCCTCGTGGGACTGCCCGTGTTCGTCCTGCCCGCCCTGCGCCTGGGCGTGTGGACCGGCCTGGCCCTGAACCTGCTGACGCTCTCCGGGCTCGCGCCCGGGCTGCCCACCGTGCCGTGGTGGGTGCTGATCGTGGCCGGTCTGCTGGTGGTGACCGTGCCCGGCCGCATGCTGCTCACCGCCGCGACGGCCCGGCTGCTGCTGCGCGGCGTGAGCCCCGGGTCCTACCCGCGCGGTGGCCGCGTCCACCTGCGCCTGTGGCTCGCCCAGCAGATCAGCGACCTCGTGGACCCCTACTCGCTGGCCGGCGCCACGTGGGTGCCCGCCTACGCGCGACTGCTGGGCAACCGGATCGGCAAGGACGTGGACATGCACACCGTGCCACCGGTCACCGGCATGCTCACGGTCGAGGAGGGCGCCGCGATCGAGCCTGAGGTGGACCTGTCCGGCTACTGGGTCGACGGCGACGTCGTCCGGCTCGGCGAGGTGCGCATCGGCGCGGACGCCGTCGTGGGCGCCCGCTCCACGCTCCTGCCGGGCGCCCAGGTCGGCGCCGGGGCGCACGTCGAGGCCGGGTCCACCGTCG
>NZ_KV824818.1:0-683 GCF_001816085.1 Micrococcus sp. HMSC31B01 | reverse complement strand
CGCCGGCGTCGAGCACGATCGGCACGGAGGCGCGGGAGACGATCAGCTCCAGGTGTGCGCGGTTGAGGATGCCCAGCCCCGAGCCGATCGGCGAGCCCAGCGGCATGACGGCGGCGGCGCCGGCCTGCTCGAGGCGCAGCGCCATGGCGGGGTCGTCCGAGGTGTAGGCCAGGACGGTGAAGCCGTCGGCGGCGAGCCGCTCGGTGGCCTCGAGGGTCTCGACGACGTCGGGCAGCAGGGTGCGCTCATCGGCGATGACCTCGACCTTCACGAGGTCGGTCTCGAGCGCCTCCCGGCCGAGCCGGGCGGTGAGCACGGCGTCCCGGGCGGTGTAGCAGCCGGCGGTGTTGGGCAGCACGTCGATGCCGAGGCGGTCCAGCAGCGCGACCAGGCCGTCACGGGTGTCCGCGGACCAGCGGCGCAGCGCCACGGTGGTGAGCGTGGTGCCGGAGGCGACGAGGGCGCCCTCGAGGGCGGTCAGGTCGGTGATGCCGCCCGTGCCCATGATGAGCCGGGAGGCCAGGTCGTAGCCGCCGATCCGCAGCGGCGGGATCGCGGGGGCGGCGGGCGGGGTGCGGTGCTCGGCCATCGCTCAGCCCCCCTGCACCGCGGTGACGACGTCGACCTCGTCCCCGGCGGCCAGCTCCCGGGTGGCCCAGGCCGACCGGGGCACGACCTCGCCG
>NZ_KV824817.1:0-1018 GCF_001816085.1 Micrococcus sp. HMSC31B01 | reverse complement strand
TGCACGGGTGCTGGGCACCGCCGGCGGCCCGGAGAAGGTGGCGCTCGGCCGGCGGCTGGGCGCCGAGCACATGTTCGACCACCGCGCCGCCGAGTCCGGTGCCTTCGCCCCGTGGGTCAAGGAGGTCACGGACGGCCACGGCGCGGACGTCATCCTCGACGTCGTCGGCGCCCCGTACCTGGCGCCCAACGTGTCCGCGCTCGCCCCCGAGGGCCGCATCGTGACGCTCGCGGTCCAGGGCGGCGCCGTCCCGGAGGACTTCAACATCATGAAGCTGGTGGTCAAGCGCGGCTGGCTCACGGGGGCGACGCTCCGCTCCCGCTCGGTCGTGGACAAGGCCGGGATCGTGGCCGCGACCGAACGTGCCGTGTGGCCCCTGGTGGCGGCGGGCCGCATCGACGCGAGCGTCGGGGCGTGCTTCCCGCTCGCCGAGGCCGCCGAGGCGTTCGACTGGTTCGACTCCGCCACCCGCACGGGCAAGGTCGTGCTCGTCACCGACCCCGCCGACGCGCGCCGGCCGTCCGGCGACCGCGCATGAGGGGGCCCTTCGCACGCTTCCGTCAGGAGCGTGCCGACGACCGCGAGCTCGGCACGGGGCTGTGGCGCCGTGCCCACGACCGCCTCGGCCGGGCCATGGACCGCTACTGGCAGGTGCTGGAGGGCCAGCGGGGCACGGACGTGCTGAGCCCCGAGGAGCGCAACGGCGTGGTCCACGCCGGCAAAGTCCTCACGGAACGGCTCCCCGCGGTCCGTGCCCTGTGCGTCCGCCTGCACCGGGACCACGAGGGCGACGGCGAGCACATCCCGGCCGAGGCCGCCGACGTCCACCGTGAGCTCTCCCGCGCCGCGCACGAGCTGGCCGCCACCGCCCAGGCCCTCGCCCTGTACCGGCTCGGTCAGGGCTCGGCGGAGTCGGTCGGCCGGCACGCCGAACGCACCCTCGGCCACCTGGACCGGGCGGAGGAGCTGGGAGCCGGGCTCTGACGGCGGCGCGCCCCGGACGGCCGGCCCGGAGACG
>NZ_KV824816.1:0-2127 GCF_001816085.1 Micrococcus sp. HMSC31B01 | reverse complement strand
CACCCGGGTCCCCGGCCAGGGGCCGCAGCAGGGCCTGCACGCCGCGGGCGACGCCGGGGAGCCACCCCACCGCGCCGAGGGCGGCGGCACCGATCTGCGTGGGCCGGGCCGGGAACCAGCCGTTGAAGACCTCGACCTCGTCCAGGCCGGGCTGCATCCGCGGCAGGAACAGGGACTCCGTGCCGCCGAACAGCACGCCGCGCCGGTCCTGCCCGTCGACCCGGAAGACCGCCGACCGGCTGGCCAGGCCCGTGGTCGCCAGCCGCCCGCCGCGCCACGTGATGGCTCGCTCGGTGAGGGCGTCCACCATCGTCTGCCGCGTCCCGTGGCTGAGGTCGACGCGGGGGTCCAGCTCGCCGTCGGCGAAGTAGCCGATCTGCAGGGACCGTGCGCGTCCATCGGCCTCCGCCAGCGCGAGCCCGCCCGCGAGCATGCCCGGCGCGTAGTCGAAGCCGAGGGCGGGCAGCAGGGTGGCGCCCGTGCGTCGGGCGGTGGGGTCCAGGCCCGCCTTGAGGTCCTTCACGAAGCCGACCTCACCGGTCGAGTCCACGTAGTGCGCGCCCCGCTCCGCGGCGGCGCGGGCGACCGGTCGGCCGTAGCGTTCGAAGGGGCCGACCGTGGAGACCAGCACATCGCCCTCCGTGACCAGGGCCCTCAGCGAGGCGGGGTCCCCGGCGTCGGCGACGGCGACCTCCAGCCCGTCGTGCCGCTTCGCCGCGTGCTGGAGCGAGTCCCGGTTCCGGCCCGCCAGCACGGGCCGTGCACCCTGGGCCACGAGGGCGTCCACGACGAGGGATCCGGCGTAGCCCGTCGCGCCGAGCACGATGATGCGGGGGGCGTCGGCGTGGTCGAGGTGCAGGGGAGAATCCGTCATGGCCCCACGCTAGGTCGCGCACGTGGAGACCTCACGGGCTCGGCGGCGCCGATCCGCGTGGACCCCATCTCGCGCTCCTGGACCGGCGGATCCGGACACGGCGAGCCTGGTCCGGGGCCCGCCTGCAGGCGCAGACTCGGGGGATGACCCGCACTCCGCCCGCTGTCGCCCCGCCCGCTCACTCCGCCTCGCCCGCCGCCGAGACCGGCGGCGAGAGCCTGCTGACGGTCCTGATCGCGCTCGGCGTGAACGCGGTGATCGCCGTCGTGAAGTCGATCGTGGGCGCGGTCACCGGCTCAGCCGCGATGGTGGCCGAGGCCGCGCACTCCTGGGCCGATGCCGGCAATGAGGTCTTCCTGCTGCTGGCGGAGCGTCGGGCCGGCCGAGCCCCCGACGCGCGGCACCCGCTGGGCTACGGGCGGGCGGCCTACGTGTGGTCGATGGTCGCGGCCTTCGGCCTGTTCGCGGTGGGCTCGGCGGTCTCGGTCTGGCACGGGATCACGGCCTGGTCTGCCCCCGAGGAGGAGGCGGAGTACACGATCGCGTACATCGTGCTCGCCGTCGCGTTCGTGCTCGAGGGCGCCTCGTTCCTGAACGCGCACCGGCGCGTCCGCCGCGACGCGGAGCAGCGGCACATCAGCGATGCCACGTTCCTGCGCCAGACCTCGGACCCCACGCTGCGCGCCGTGTGGGTGGAGGACGCCTCGGCCCTGATCGGTCTGGTCATCGCGGCGGCGGCCCTCGCCCTGCACCAGCTCACCGGGGACCCCCGGTGGGACGCCGCCGGCTCGATCCTGGTGGGCGTGCTGCTGGGCGTCGTCGCGATCTTCCTGCTCTCGCGGAACATGGCGTTCCTCGTCGGCGAGGTCGCCGACCCGCTGGTCCGGAACCGGGTGCTGCGCTGGCTGCTGGAGCGGCCCGAGGTGCTCTCCGTGAGCTACCTGCACCTCGAGTACGTCGGCCCGGAGAAGCTCTTCGTCGTCGGGGCCGTGGACCTGGCCGGGGACGAGCGGGAGAGCGAGGCCGCGGTCCTGCTCCAGCGCGTGGAGGACGCCCTCCTCGAACACCCGCGCGTGGCCGCCGTCGTGCTCTCCCTGTCCAACCCCGCCCACGCGCCCCTGGCCCCGGAATCGCAGAACACCCGCGTCTGAGCCCGCGCGGCCGGCGGGCGAGCGGCCTCAGTCGAGGCCGGGGCGGCGGCGCGTGCGCTTCATCTCGGAGCGACGGCGTTTGGCCTCCAGGCGGCGCCGCCG
>NZ_KV824815.1:0-11574 GCF_001816085.1 Micrococcus sp. HMSC31B01 | reverse complement strand
AACAACGTCATGACCTCTTACATCTAGGGTGACCGCATGGTGACCTTCGCGCCGGACCGCGCCTCCTTCATGCTCAGCCCCTCGGACATCACCGCCGCCGCCACGTGTACCTATGGGTGGCTGCGCGGGACGGTGGACCCCGCGCTCGGACGTGCCCCGCGGATCGGCGCGGAGGACGCGTTCCTCGAGCGGGTCTCCCGCCTCGGGGACGAGCACGAGTCTCGCGTGCTCGCGCGCCTCGAGGCGGAGCACGGCGCGGACCAGGTGGTCCGGCTCGCCCGCCCGGAGCGCTACACGCCCGAGGGTGTGCGGGCCGCCCGCGAGCGCACCGCGGCGGCGTTGGCCGCGCGCCCCGCCGTCGTGTTCCAGGGGATGCTGCACGACGGCGCGTTCGGCGGCCTGGCCGACTTCCTCGTGCTCCGCACGGACGAGGAGCACCCCGAGGGCGCGTACGAGGTGGTGGACACGAAGCTGGCCCGGCATGCGCGCGTGACGGCGCTGCTGCAGATCGCCGCGTACGCAGACCTGCTGGACGGCATGGACGTGCCGCGGGCGCGGCAGGGCAGCCTGTGGCTCGGGGACGGTTCCCGGCACGTCGCGGACCTGGACGAGGTGATCCCGGTGTACCGGCACCAGCGCGCCCGGCTGGAGGCGCTGCTGCAGGATCACGTGGCCGCCGGGGAGCCCACTCGCTGGGGCGACGACCGCCTGAGCGTCTGCGGCGCATGCGAGGCGTGCGAGGAGGCCGTCGCCGAGCACCGGGACGTGCTGCTCACGGCGGGGGCCACGCGGTTGCAGCGCACCCGGCTGCGCGAGGCCGGCATCACGACCATCGAGCAGCTCGCGGTGTCCGTCGCACCGCCGGAGGGCATGGCCCGCCGCACGTGGGAGGCGCTGCGGGAACAGGCGGCGATCCAGCTGGAGCCGGCCGGGGCGGACGGGCTGCCGCCGCATCGGATCGTGGACCCGCGCGCCGTGGCGGGGCTGCCCGCGCCGGACGCCGGAGACGTCTTCTTCGACTTCGAGGGGGACCCGCTGTGGGTCTCCGCGGACGGGAGCATGGAGGGCCTCGAGTACCTGTGGGGCTGGGTCGAGGCGCCGGGTGGGGACACCGCGCGCACCGCCTCGGCCGACTTCCGGTTCACGGGTCTGTGGGCGGACACCCGTGCCGCCGAGCGGGCGGCGCTCGAGCAGTTCGTGGCGTTCGTGGAGGCGCGACGCGCGGCCCACCCGGGGATGCGGATCTACCACTACGCCGCGTACGAGGTCACCGCGCTGAAACGCCTGACCGTGCGCCACGGTGTGGGCGAGCGCGAGCTGGACGACTGGCTGCGCGCGGGGCTGTTCGTGGACCTCTACTCCACGGTCCGCGCCGCCCTGCGGGCCGGTGTGCCGAGCTACTCCATCAAGAAGCTGGAGCCCCTCTACATGGGGGCGGAGCACCGGGCGGAGGACGGCGTCACGACGGCGGCGGACAGCGTCACCGAGTACCACCGGTACGTCGCCGCGATGGAGGCCGGGGACACCGAGGTCGCGAGGGCGATCCGCGCCGACATCGAGGACTACAACCGGTACGACTGCGTCTCCACGGCGCGGCTGCGGGACTGGCTGCGGGCGCAGGTCGAGCCCGAGGAGGCCGCCGTCGCGGAGCGTCCCGTCGACGACGCCGCGACCGGGAACGAGCCGCTGGTCGAGGCCGCGCCGTCGGTCCAAGAGCAGGACGCGGCCCTCGCCGCCTCGCTGCAGGCGCTGGCGGGCGCCGAGAGGGACGAGGCGGGTGGGACGGGGGCCCCGGAGGCGGAGCTCGACGGCGGGCGGCGCGGTATCGCCCTGCTGGCCGCGGGGCTGGGCTACTTCGCCAGGGAGAACAAGCCGCTGTGGTGGGCTATGTTCGATCGGGCCGTGTCCGCCCCGGACGAGTGGCAGGAGCCGCGCGCGAACCTGGTGTTCGACACCGTCGAGTCGGTGGGTGCGTGGGAACGGCCCACCCCGCGGAGCAACCCCGCCCGGACGCTGACCGTGACCGGGCGCCTCGAGCCGGGCACCGAGGTCCGGCCGCGTCGGAACAGCCAGGAGAGGTTCAAGCTCAACGCCCTGTACGAGCAGCCGCCGCGCTGGGCGGAGCTGGCCCCCAACGCCGTCCGCTGGCAGAGCCGATCGCCCGTGGACGTGACCGAGGTGGAGGAGATCGCACCGGGCCGGTTCCGCGTCAGCCTGCTGCAGCGCCTCAGCACCAAGTACGAGCCGGAACCGCACGCGGAGGTGCCCATGGCGGTCTTCCACCTCAACTACGTCCGGCCCGGTGGCCTCCTCGAACGCATCCGGGAGCAGGCCGCCGAGGCCGCCCGCCGCGGCCGACTGCCGGACGGAGCGGTGTTCGACATCCTGGCGCGCCGTGCCCCGCGCACCGCGGGCCGGACCCTCGCCGCGATCGGGGCGGACGTACGAGACGGCCGGCGGGACGGCGTCGGGGGCCTGGTCGAGGCGGTCGAGTCCGCACGCGGCTCCTACGTGGCCGTGCAGGGCCCTCCCGGCACCGGCAAGACGTACGTGGGCAGCCGCGCGGTGAAGGAGCTCCTGGACCGGGGCTGGACGGTCGGCGTCACCGCCCAGTCCCACGCGGTGGTGGAGAACTTCCTCGACCAGCTGATCGGCGTCGGCGTGGACCCCGACCGCGTGGGCAAGGAGCCCAAGGACCCGGACGGACCGCACCGCTGGACGTCCCTGGGCTCATCGGAGGTCCATGCCTTCCTGGCACCGGGCCGGGTCCTGGGCGGCACCGCGTGGACCTTCGCGAACGCCGCGGCCCAGCCGGTCGACCTCCTGGTGGTGGACGAGGCAGGGCAGCTCTCCCTCGCGCACCTCCTGGGCGCGAGCGCCCTGGCCGAGACGGTGCTGCTGCTGGGTGACCCGCAGCAGCTCCCCCAGGTCAGCAGGGGCGAGCACCCCCAGCCCATCGGCGACGCGGCCCTGACCTGGATCGCGGAGGGCGCCCCCGTGCTCCGCGCCGAGCGCGGCTTCTTCCTGGACACCTCGTGGCGCATGCACTCGGCGCTCACCCGCGCGGTCTCCGAGCTCTCCTACGCCGGCCGGCTCGGCGCACGGGAGGAGGTCACGGACGCCCGCCGCCTCGACGGCGTGGAGCCCGGGCTGCACCCGTGGCCGGTCTCCCACACGGGCAACGCGGTGTCCTCGCCGGAGGAGGCCGCGGCCGTCGTCGAGATCATCCGGTCACTGCTCGGCCGCACCTGGTCCACCGGCCCGGACGACCCCGGCCGACCGCTCGAGCCGTCCGACGTGATCGTGGTGGCCCCGTACAACGCGCAGGTCGCCACGGTCCGGGAGACGCTCGACGCCGCCGGTCTCGAGGGCACCACCGTCGGCACCGTGGACAAGTTCCAGGGCCGGGAGGCCGCCGTCGCGATCCTGACGATGGCGGCGTCCTCACCGCAGGAGGTGCCGCGCGGGCTGGACTTCCTCCTGAACCGGAACCGGCTCAACGTGTCGATCTCGCGCGGACAGTGGGCCGCCTACCTCGTCCACTCCCCCGCCCTCGCGGACGCGCTGCCCACCAGCCCCGAGGACCTGCCGATGATCGGCGCGTTCCTGCGGCTCGTGCACCGCTGACTCAGTCGGCGGCACCCTGGCGCAGCACGAACCGCTGCAGCTTGCCGGAGGGGGTCTTGGGCAGCCGGTCCACGAAGTGCACCCGGCGCGGGTAGGCGTGCTTGGAGTACTCGTCGCGGACCTTCGCCTGCAGCTCGGCCGCCAGGGCGTCCGGGTCCGCGACGGCCCCGGCGGGCACCACGAACGCCACGACCTCCTCGCCGCGCACCCCCTCCGGGTCCGGCAGGCCGACGACGGCGACCTCCTGCACCCGCGGGTGGTCGATGAGCACGGACTCCACGTCGAACGGGCCGATCCGGTACCCGGCGGCGAGGATCACGTCGTCGTCCCGGGAGGAGAAGAAGAACCAGCCGTCGTCGTCCTGCCGGGCGGTGTCCCCGGTCAGGTACCAGCGCCCGTCCGGGGTGAAGCGCTCCGCGGTCTTCTCCGGCTCCCCGAGGTAGCCGGGGAACCAGAACAGGGGCGAGGCCGCGTCGATCGCGATCTGCCCGTCCCGGATCTCGGCGGCGATCCCCGGCAGGGGCACACCCATCGAACCCGGGCGGGGCGGCGCGGCCAGCTCGGGGTGCGCAGGGGTGCAGATGACCATGCCCAGCTCGGTCTGGCCGTAGTGGTCGCGGATCTCCGTGCCGAGGGCCGCCCGGCCCCACTCGAGCACGGACGGCGGCAGCGGCTCCCCCGCCGTGGACACGCGCCGCAGCCGCAGCGGGGCGTCCTCGGTGACCTCCCCGGCCTTGGCCAGCGCGCGGAACATCGTGGGGGCGCCGGCGAGGTTCGTGACGTCCTGCGAGCTGATCACCTCGACCATGGTCGCCGGGGAGAAGGCGCCGCGGTACTGCACCGAGGTCGCCCCGAGCACCAGCGTGCCGACGATCCCGTAGTACAGCCCGTACGCCCAGCCGTGGTCGGCCGCGTTCCAGAACAGGTCCTCGGGGCGCAGGTCCACCGCGCACGTGAGGTAGACGGCGAACGCGGCGGCCGCGCGCAGCGGCACAGGCACCCCCTTGGGGCGGCCGGTGGTGCCGGAGGTGAACAGCAGGGCGATCGGCCCGTCCCCGCCGACGGCGACGTCCTCGGCCAGCGGCGCGGAGTCCGCGAGCGCGTCCCACTCCGGGCCGGTGCGGATGATCTCGATGCCCGGGATGTCCGTGAGCTTCTCGGCCTGGCGGGGTTCGGCGACGACAAGCCGCGCCGCCGCGCCCTCGATGCGCATCCGGGCGGCGCCCGCGGCGAACGCGGTGAACAGCGGCACGTGCACGGCGCCGAGCCGCCACAGGGCCAGCAGCGTGATGACGAGCTCCTCCCGTTTGGACATCATCACGGGGACCCGGTCGCCGCGCGTGACGCCGCGGGCGGCGAGGCCGGTGGCGAGGCGACGCGAGCGGTCGGCCAGCTCGCCGAAGGTGAGGTCGACGGCGGACATGTCCTCCGCCACGAACCGGAACGCCACCGCGTCGGCCGGCCAGCGGTCGCAGAGCAGGTGGGCGGCGCAGGCGTCCGGGGTCTCGACGTCGGCGACCCACCCGGCCATCAGCCGGTCGATCGTCCCGGCCTCGTGGGCCTGCCCGGTCCGTTCCGTCATCTCGGTCTCCTCATCCCTCTCGGCATGCCGACGCCGGGCGACGGCGACGTCAGCCACGGTAGGTCCACCGCGCCCCGGGCCACCGGGCGCGTCCGCATGTTGCACTCGCCACCCCGTCGCGGCTGAGGGCAGGATGGCGCCATGACTGATCTCGATCCCGCCACCCCTCGCCCCTCAGGGACGCGCGCGGACGCCCCGCCCCGGACCGACGTCGCGCTGCGCCCGGTGGCCGCCGACGACGCCGACTTCCTGTGGACCTGGATCCACGGCGCCGAGGACCCCGAGTGGAAGTCGTGGGACGCCCCCTACTTCCACGCCGCGGACACGGCCGCCCCGCCGAGCCGCGCGGACTTCGACGCCGACCACGCGCGCCGGCGCGTCGGCGACCCTGACGTCCGGGTCGTCACGGTGGACGGCACCCCCGTCGGTCTCGTGACCCGCACGGAGCAGCATCCGGCGGGCGCGGGCTGGTGGGAGCTCGGCATCCTGTTGTTCGACCCGACCACGTGGGGCCGCGGCGTCGGGCGGGCGGCGCTCACGCTGTGGTCGGACGCGTCGTTCGCGGAGACGGACGCGCACCTGCTGAGCCTGGTCACGTGGTCCGGCAACGCGCGGATGATCGCGTCGGCGGTCCGCGTCGGGTACACCGAGGTCGCCCGCATCCCCGAGGCGCGCTCCTGGGAGGGCCGGCGATGGGACTCGGTGCAACTCGCGGTGCTGCGGCGAGACTGGTGGCCGGCGTCGACGGACGGCTGAGGACGGACCCGGCCCTCGCCTTCGTCGGGCGTCCGCGGCGCCTGCCAGAATGGGGGCCATGACCTCACAGCCCGCGTCCACCGCCCACCGCCGTTCCCTCGCCGAGGCCGGCATCGCCCTCGGCCCCCTGGACGGCCGCTACCGTGCGGCGGTGGAGCCGCTTGTGGAGCACCTGTCCGAGGCGGCGCTGAACCGCAACCGCATCCACGTGGAGGTCGAGTGGTTCATCCACCTGGCCGAGCACCGTGTGCTGCCGGGTCTCGAGCCGCTCACGGCCGAGCAGCAGGCGGGCCTGCGGGCGATCGTCACGGACTTCGACGCGGAGTCCGTGGCCGAGCTGGCGGCCACCGAGAAGGTCACGGTGCACGACGTGAAGGCCGTCGAGTACTTCATCGCCGACCGCCTCGAGGGGCTGGGTCTGGGCCGGCTGAAGCCGCTCGTGCACTTCGCGTGCACCTCCGAGGACATCAACAACCTCGCCTACGCGGTGGGCGTGCGCGACGCCGTCGAGCAGGTCTGGCTGCCGGCCGCCCGCGCCGCCGTGGCCACCGTCTCCGCGATGGCCGCCGAGGCCGCCGAGACCCCCATGCTCTCCCGCACGCACGGCCAGCCGGCCACGCCCACCACGCTGGGCAAGGAGATGGCCGTGTTCGTGCACCGTCTGACCCGCCAGACCCGGCGCATCGCCGGCCAGGAGTACCTGGGCAAGATCAACGGCGCCACCGGCACCTACGCCGCCCACCTCGCCGCCGCCCCGGACGCGGACTGGCCGGCCCTGTCCCGGTCCTTCGTGGAGCACCTCGGCCTCACCTGGAACCCGCTGACCACCCAGATCGAGTCCCACGACTGGCAGGCGGAGCTGTACGCCGACGTCGCGCGCTTCAACCGGATCCTCCACGGCTTCTGCGTGGACGTGTGGAGCTACATCTCCATCGGCTACTTCGCGCAGATCCCCGTGGCCGGTGCGACCGGCTCCTCCACCATGCCGCACAAGGTGAACCCGATCCGCTTCGAGAACGCCGAGGCCAACCTCGAGCTCTCCTGCGCCCTGCTCGACTCGCTGGGCGCCACCCTCGTGGAGTCCCGTTGGCAGCGCGACCTCACGGACTCGACGTCGCAGCGCAACATCGGCGTGGCCCTCGGCCACTCGGTGCTCGCCCTGACCAACGTCACCAAGGGCATGGGCCAGCTCCAGGTCGCCGCGCCCGTACTGGCGGAGGACCTCGACACGAACTGGGAGGTGCTCGGCGAGGCCGTCCAGACCGTGATGCGTGCCGAGGCGATCGCCGGCGTCGAGGGCATGGACAACCCCTACGAGCGCCTCAAGGAGCTGACCCGCGGCCACCGCGTGGACGGGGCGCGCATGCGCGAGTTCGTGCAGGGCCTCGGCCTGTCGGAGGCGGCCCAGGCGCGCCTGCTGGAGCTGACCCCGGCCGGGTACACCGGCGTGGCGGCGGAGCTGGCCAAGGAGTTCGGCCCCGCGCAGGACTGACCCGGGCCGCCTGACGGGGGACGATGGGCGGGTGCTGCTTCCACTTCTCCCCGTGTGGCTGCTGTCCGCCGCCCCCAAGGACCCCGCCGAACTCGAACGGGACGTGCCCGAGCCGATCGACGCGCACGGCGAGCTCGCCGACGCGATCACCGCGGCGATCACCGCCGTGGATCTCGTGGGCGTGTTCTTCTTCGCGATCTCGGGCGCGGTGCTCGCCGTGCGCAAGGGCTACGACATCGTCGGCTCCCTGCTGCTGGCCCTCATGGTGGGCACGGGCGGCGGCGTCGTCCGTGACCTCGTGGTCGGACGGGACGTGCCCGCGGCCTTCGACAACCCCTGGTACCTGATCCTGCCGGCGGTCGCGTCGCTGGCGGTGTTCCTCCGGATCTTCGACGGCGAGCGCGGCCACCACGCCGTCATGGCCTTCGACGCCATCGGCCTGGCCGTGTACTGCGTGGTGGGCACGCGCATCGCCCTGCTCGCCGGCCTGAGCCCGGTCGCCGCCGCAGTGCTGGGCCTGGTGACCGCCGTCGGCGGCGGCATCCTGCGCGACGTCGTCGCCGGGGAACCGCCCGCCGTGTTCGGCGGGCGCGGCTGGTACGCGCTGCCGGCCATCCTCGGCGCGGGCACGACGGCGGCCCTCGGCCAGGCGGAGGTCCTGAACCCGCTGACCTCGGCGGCGGTGATGGTGCTCGTGCTCGTGCTGCGCGTGGTGTCGCTGCGCAGGGAGTGGCTCGCCCCGGGGGCCGAGATCTCGGGGGAGACCCAGCGCCAGCGCATGGATCCGCATGACGAGCCGCCCGTGCCGGACATCCGCGACCGCAAGGGCAGGGACGGGCCGCCCGCCGCCCCCGGCGAGGACGGCCCCCCGGCGAACGAGGAGACACCCGGCGCCGACGAAGACGTCACACCTCGGGGGACACCCGGGTGAACAAACGAGCCACTGCGCGGGCCGCACGGGACAATGGCCGGTGAATCCCCGGACCCAACGGAAGGAGCCGCCGTGGACGTGCAGCAGTTCTTCGCCACCCTCACCGACGTCCCGTGGCTGCTCACGACCCTGGACCTGATCGGGATCTTCTTCTTCGCCACCTCGGGGGCGCTGCTGGCGGCCCGCAAGCAGTTCGACCTGGTGGGCTCGATGGCGCTGTCCCTGCTGGCGGGCCTGGGCGGCGGCTTCACACGGGACATCCTGCTGGACCGGGGTCTGCCCGCGTCCCTGGAGAACCCGGTCTATCTGGCCCCGCCCCTGCTGGTGTCCCTGCTCGTGTACGTCAAGGTGATCCACCCGAATCGCCTGAACCTGACCATCACCCTGTTCGACGCCGCCGGTCTCGCCCTGTTCACGGTGTCCGGCGTGCTGCTGGCGCACTCGATGGGCGTGCACCCGGTGTCCACGGTGGTGATCGCGATGGTCACGGCGCTGGGCGGCGGCGTGCTGCGGGACATCGTCGCCAACGAGGTCCCGTCCATCTTCGACCCCCGCGGCGTCTACGTCCTCCCCACGTTCCTGGGCGCGGTGCTGGCGACCGTGGTGGCCATGAACGGCGCGCTCAACGGGTACACCGGCTTCCTCATCGCGTTCCTGATCTTCGCGGTGCGGATGATCGCCTACCGCTACCAGTGGCGGTTCTTCGGCGCGGAGATCTCCCAGGACAAGGAGTCCCTCGAACGTCTGCGGCGCCTGGCCACGCAGGCGCAGGAGGCGGCCGCCCGCCGGGTGGAGCGCACCCTCGAGCGCCGGCTGCGCTCCCCCGGCGCCCCCGCCTT
Source organism: Micrococcus sp. HMSC31B01 (assembly GCF_001816085.1). NCBI lineage: Bacteria > Bacillati > Actinomycetota > Actinomycetes > Micrococcales > Micrococcaceae > Micrococcus > Micrococcus sp. HMSC31B01. Next base: position 2,347 of record NZ_KV824815.1, on the reverse strand, counting down.
CCCCGACGACGACACGCACGGGTCCTACGGCCCGCGGCAGGAGTACGAGGACCAGGTGCGGGTGGACGACTACGACCCGCAGACCCAGACGATCACCGTCGTCGACCCCGCCTCACACCAGCAGGTGCGCCTGGACCGCGGCACCGGCGTCATGGACGTCACCGACCTGCGCACCGGGCGCACGCGCAGCTTCGACGACCCCGAGCACGACTGGATCGCGGACGACCCGGCGGACCCGAGGGACTGAGGGATGCGGTGAGCCCGACGCCGGGCCGCGCACGCGCACCCCGCGGACGGGTCTATGCTGAGAGTCCATGACCGGCACGCATGAGACCGCCCGCCCCGCCAGCACGACCACGGAGGCCGCGGCCTCCGGCCCCCTCCACCGCGTCGGATTCGACCGCGCGAAGTACATCGAACTCCAGTCCCAGCACATCCAGGAACGCCGCCGCCAGATCGGCGGGAAGCTGTACCTGGAGATGGGCGGCAAGCTCTTCGACGACCTGCACGCCTCCCGCGTCCTGCCCGGCTTCACCCCGGACAACAAGATCGCGATGCTGGACCGCATCAAGGACGAGACCGAGATCCTGGTGTGCTTCAACGCCAAGGACCTCGGGCGGAACAAGGTCCGCGCGGACCTGGGCATCACGTACGAGGACGACGTCCTGCGCCTCGTGGACGTGTTCCGGGAGCGCGGGTTCCTGGTGGAGCACGTGGTGGTCACGCAGCTGGAGGACGCCAACCACCGTGCACTGGCGTTCCTCGAGAAGCTCGAGCGCCTCGGCCTGAAGGTGGCCCGCCACCGCGTGATCCCCGGCTACCCGCACGCCATGTCCACGATCGTCTCGGAGCAGGGCTTCGGTGCCAACGAGTGGTCCGAGACCACGCGGGACCTCGTCGTCGTGACGGCCCCCGGCCCGGGCTCCGGCAAGCTGGCGACGTGCCTGAGCCAGGTGTACAACGATCGGCAGCGGGGCATCCCGGCCGGCTACGCGAAGTTCGAGACGTTCCCCATCTGGAACCTGCCGCTCGAGCACCCGGTGAACGCCGCCTACGAGGCCGCCACCGTGGACCTGGACGACATCAACCTGATCGACCCGTTCCACCTGGCCGAGTACGGCGAGCGGGTGACGAGCTACAACCGCGACGTCGAGGTGTTCCCGCTGCTGTCCGCGCTGCTGGAGAAGGTCACGGGCACCACCCCGTACAAGTCCCCCACGGACATGGGCGTGAACATGGCCGGCGCGGCGATCGTGGACGACGAGGTGTGCCAGGAGGCCGCAAAGCAGGAGATCATCCGGCGCTACTACAAGGCTCAAGTCAACGAGGCGCTGGAGGGCGCGGACGACACCGAGTCCGAGCGCGTGGCCCTGGTGATGTCCAAGCTGGGCCTGAGCTCGGAGGACCGCCCGGTGGTGGGTGCCGCGCAGTTGGTGGCCGAGCGCACCGGTGAGCCCGGCGCGGCCGTGCAGCTGGCGGACGGCACCCTGGTGACCGGCAAGACCTCGGAGCTGCTGGGCTGCTCCGCCGCGGTGCTGCTCAACGCCCTCAAGGTGCTGGCCGGCATCGAGGACGACGTGCACCTGCTCTCCCCCGCCTCGATCGAGCCGATCCAGACGCTCAAGACCGTGCACCTGGGCTCCAAGAACCCGCGGCTGCACACGGACGAGGTGCTGATCGCGCTGTCCGTGTCCGCGGCGACCGACGAGAACGCGAAGGCGGCCGTCGAGCAGCTGGCGAGCCTCGAGGGCTGCGACGTGCACACGACGACGATCCTCGGCTCCGTGGACGAGGGCATCTTCCGGTCCCTGGGGATGCTCGTCACGAGCGAGCCGAAGTTCCAGAAGAAGGGGCTGTACCGGAAGCGGTGAGGCGGGGCGGTTCGGGCGGTCGCTTTCGTTGACGAAACGGGCGACCCCTGGGCGTTTTCGTTCGAGAAGTGGGAGCGGGCCACGGCCCGCTCAGGAGGCCCCGGTGGTTCGCCGGGGCCTCCGTTCGTTGACGACGGCGACAACTCGCTCCGCGACGACGGCCGGGTCCTCGTGCTCCCAGAAGCGGAGGACGAGCCAGCCGCGCTCCGTCAGGATGCGCGTGGTCTCCAGGTCCCGGGCCCGGTTCGTGGCGACCTTGTCCGACCAGTAGCCGCCGTTGGCCTTCGGCGCGATGTAGTGCTGGGGACACCCGTGCCAGTAGCAGCCGTCGATGAGGACGGCGACGCGCGCGGGACGGAACAGGATGTCCACCGTGCGGCGGAGGTCCTTCTCCGGCTTCGCGTTCACCCGGTAGCGGAGGCCGGCGGCATGGAGGAGACGGCGAACGGGGGCGTGTCAGATGGTCTGTGTAAGCC
>NZ_KV824814.1:0-841 GCF_001816085.1 Micrococcus sp. HMSC31B01 | reverse complement strand
GGTCGACCCCGCGGCCGCGGGGGCCGCGACCGGCACCTCGGACGCGCCGGCGTCCCACTGCCCGCCCCGCGCGCCGGCGTCCATGGCCTCGTTGGAGAGGCGGTCGGCGTCCTTGTTCCGGTTGCGCGGGATCCACTCGTAGCTGACGCGCTCGGGGGGCAGCACGGACCGGGCCTCGGCCGCGAGGCGCCGCATGTCGTCGTGCTTGATCTTCCACCGCCCGGACATCTGCTCCACCACGAGCTTGGAGTCCATCAGCACGTGCACCCGGGCCTCCGGGTCGAGGTCCCGGGCCATCCGCAGCCCGGCCACGAGCCCGGAGTACTCGGCCACGTTGTTGGACGCCTTCCCCAGCGGGGCGGCGTCGGTCCGGAGGATCTCGCCTGTGGCCGGGTCGCGCACCAGGGCGCCGTAGCCGGCGACGCCGGGGTTGCCCCGCGACCCGCCGTCGGCCTCCACCTGCAGGACTCGTCCGCTCACCGTGCGCCTCCTCGTGTCCGTGGTCGCGCCGTCCGACGCGGCCCCCCCACTCTACTGACCGCGCCGGGGGCGGGGCCCGGGGTCAGTCCCGGATGAGGATGGCGCCGGACTCGGGGCAGCGGGCGACGGCGGCCGGCGGGAGGGCCCGGATGTGCGCGACCTCCGCCGGTGACAGCTCCGTGCCCGCGGCCGCGGACCGGTTCCCGACGAGCCGGGCCGCGCCGATGCCGCCGTTGCGCTCCCGCGCCTGCTCGTACAGGGCCAGCAACGACGCGGGGAACTCCGCGGCCAACGCCGCCCGGCGCTGGGTGAGGTCCCGGCCACGCTGGGTCACGGCCTGCCCCTCGCGGCGCACCTCCGC
>NZ_KV824813.1:2130-4106 GCF_001816085.1 Micrococcus sp. HMSC31B01 | reverse complement strand
TTGAGCACGAGATGGAACTCTACACACGAACCCCACCGAACACAAAATCAAGGGTGACACCCGGCGGCCACGCATGAAAAAGGGCCCCGTTCTCCGCAGAATCCTGCGGAGAACGGGGCCCTGTGCTCCTCCCGTGGGCGGTTTCTCCGCCGTCGCCGCCCGTCGTGTCCTCGGTCACTTCTGGCGACCCGGTGGACACCGGTGGTCTGCGGCCGTGGTCAGGCCTCCCCCAGGTCCGCACCCGCCATGTTCTTCTTGCCCCGGCGCACCAGCAGGTGCCGGCCGGCGAAGGCGTCGTCTCGGGTGAACACCTGGTCGGCATCCGTCACCCGCACGTTGTTCACCGAGGCGCCGCCGTCGCGCACCGTCCGACGCGCCTCGGAGCGCGAGGCGACCAGCCCGGTGGAGACCAGCAGCTCGACCGCGGTCACGGTGCCCGGCTCCCCCTCCCACTGGGTCCGGTCGGCCTGCGGCAGCTCGGCCAGCACGGCGGTCAGCGTGTCCGGGTCCACCGTGGTGAGGTCGCCGCCTCCGAACACCGCCTGGGAGGCCTCGATGACCTTCGTCGTCGTCTCCTCTCCGTGGGCCAGCGCCGTGACCTCCCACGCCAGGCGCCTCTGGGCTTCCCGGCGGAACGGCTCGTCGGCCACCTTCTGCGCGTACTCCTCGATCTCCGCGCGGGTCAGGAACGTGAAGACCTTGAGTCGGTCGACGACGTCCGCGTCCGCCGTGTTGAGCCAGAACTGGTAGAAGGCGTACGGGGAGCACATCTCCGCGTCGAGCCAGACGGCGTTGCCCTCGGACTTGCCGAACTTGGTGCCGTCCGCGTTCGTGATCAGCGGCGTGCCCAGCGCATGGGCGTGGGTCCCCTCCACCTTGCGGATCAGCTCGGTGCCGGCGGTGAGGTTGCCCCACTGGTCGGAGCCGCCGGTCTGGAGGGTCACGCCGTGCCGGCGGTGCAGCTCGAGGAAGTCGTTGCCCTGCAGCACCTGGTAGGAGAACTCCGTGTAGGAGATGCCCTCATCAGAGTTCAGGCGCTTGGCCACGATCTCCTTCTTCACCATCGTGCCGACGCGGAAGTTCTTGCCGACGTCCCGCAGGAAGTCCAGCGCGCTCATGCCCGCGGTCCAGTCCAGGTTGTTGACCATGGTCGCCGCGTTCTCCCCCTCGAAGGAGAGGTACGGCTCGATCTGCGCGCGCAGCGACTCCACCCACGCCGCCACGGTCTCCTGCGAGTTCAGGACGCGCTCCGAGGTCTGCCGCGGGTCGCCGATGAGGCCGGTGGCGCCGCCCACGAGGGCATACGGGCGGTGGCCGGCGAGCTGCAGGCGGCGCAGGGTGAGCAGCTGGACCAGGTGTCCCAGGTGGAGAGACGGAGCGGTCGGGTCGAAGCCGCAGTAATACGAGACGGGCTCCCCGGCCAGCGCCTGTTCCAGCGCGGCCTCGTCCGTCGAGACGTGCACGAGCCCGCGCCAGCGCAGCTCCTGCCAGACGTTCTCGAAGCTCGGGTCGTTCGCCTGTGCGCGCAGTCGGGCCGCGCGCTCCTCGTTCTGGGGTGCCATAGCCCCCAGCCTAGCGACGCGCCCGCGCGCCTCCGCGACGCCGCGCACGTGCGACGTCGCCCGCGGGGCTCACTCCGGGACGTCCGCCAGCCCGGCCGGCAGCGCGGCCGCGTCCGTCCCGGCGACGACGGACAACGACTGGGTGGCGCGGGTCATCGCCACGTACAGATCGCCCACCACGCCGCGCGCGTCGGCCACGATCCGCTCGGGCGAGACGAGGACGACGGTGTCGAACTCCAGTCCCTTGGTCTCCCACGGGGTGGCGACGACGATCTCGACGCCGGGCAGCGGCGCGGTGTCCACGGCCGCCTCCCCCCACCGCTCCCGGAGGACCGTGAGCAGCTCCCCCGTCCGCCCGGCGGGGGCGATCACGGCGGTCAGGGCCTCGGGCACGCGGTCCCGCTCGACCTCGAC
>NZ_KV824813.1:0-2110 GCF_001816085.1 Micrococcus sp. HMSC31B01 | reverse complement strand
CGCGGTCCCGCTCGACCTCGACCGCGTCGAGGGCCAGGGCCGCGACGTCCCCGCCCGGCTCCGTCACCAGGCGCGGGCGGTGGTCGCCCTCGCGCACGGCGCGCGGATGGGAGACCTCGAGCCCGGCCGCCCGTGCGACCTGCGCGGCCCAGCGCATCACGCGCGCGGGCGAGCGGTAGTTCACGGTCAGCTCTTCCAGGCGCCAGCGGTCCCCGAACTCCGGGGCGAGGACGGACGCCCACGAGCCGGCCGCGTCACGACGGGAGGACTGCGCGATGTCCCCCACGATGGTGAACGACTTCATCGGGCAGCGGCGCGCCAGCAGGCGCCACTGCATCGGAGAGAGCTCCTGAGCCTCGTCCACCACCACGTGCCCGTACGTCCAGGTGCGGTCGTGGGCCGCGGTCTCAGCGGTGGTCCGTCGCACCCCGCGTGCCTCATTGGCCGCGGCCAGCTGCTCGGCGTCCACGACGCCGTCGACGCCCAGGTCCGCGAGCGTCTGGTGCATGTTCTCCAGGGACGCCCGGGCGTTCTCGAGGTTGCGCTCGTGCTGGGCCGCGAACTCACCGCCCCGGCCCGGGGTCTCGAGGCGTCCGAGCAGCTCGGCCGCCTCGTCCAGCAGGGGCACGTCGGCCTCGGTCCAGGGGGCGTCGGCCGGCCGCAGGAGCGTGCCGACCTCGGCGTCGGAGAGCCACGGGGCGGCCGCCCGGAGCAGGTCCTCCCGGGTGAGGAGGTCGCCGATCAGCTTCTCCGGCGTCAGCGGCATCCAGCAGAGGTTGAGCGCGATGCGCACGTCGCGCGAGGTGCGCACGTCCTCCAGCAGGAGGTCACGCTGCACCGGGGTGCCCGAGGACTTCTCCAGCTTCTTGCGCAGCTTCTCCGCGAGCTCGCGGACGAGGATCTTCACGAACGTCACCCGGGCCTCGTTGTGGGGCTTGCGGGTGGCCCGCGCCTTGTCCCGGGCGCGCCGGACCATGGCCGGCTTGAGCTTGACGGCCGTGCCGTCGATCATCAGGCGCCGCGGCTCGACGAGCAGGCGCTGGCGCTGCGCGACCGCGTGGGCGACGGCGTCCACCATGTCCAGCCGGCCCTTCACCGCCGCCGCGTCGAGGTCCCGCTCCGGGACGGCCCGCACACCCGGCATCAGCGTCCCCAGCGAGGACATCACGACACCGGTCTCGCCCAGCGAGGGCAGCACCCGCTCGATGTACCGCATGAACGCGGTCGACGGGCCGACGATCAGCACGCCCGAGCGCGCGAGGCGCTCCCGGTGGGTGTACAGCAGGTAGGCGGCGCGGTGCAGGGCGACGGCGGTCTTCCCCGTGCCGGGCCCGCCCTGCACCACGACCGCCCCGGGCAGGGGCGCGCGGATCACCTCGTCCTGCTCCGCCTGGATCGTGGCGACGATGTCCCCCATCCGTCCCGTGCGTCGGGCGGTGACGGCGGCCAGCAGCGCACCCTGGGCATCGGCGCGCACGCCGTCCTCGCCCAGCAGCGTCGGGTCCAGGATGTCGTCCTCGAGGTCGCGCACCTCGCGCCCCCGCAGCATCAGGTGACGACGACGGCGCACGCGGCCCCGGTGGGCCGCCGTCGCCTGGTAGAAGGCGCCGGCCTCGGCCGCGCGCCAGTCGACGAGGAGGCGCTCGTGGTCCTCGGTGGTGAGGCCGATGCGCCCGATGTACCGCTGCTCGTCGGCCCCACCCTCCCGCTCGGCGTCGAGGTCGAGCCGGCCGAAGACGAGGCGGTCGTCCACGGCGTAGAGCTGGGCGAGTCGGTCCTCGTAGAGGCTGGCGAAGGCGTCGCGCTCGGAGTGGTTCTGCAGCGACCCCTGCGGGCCGGTCCGGCGCACGGCCGCGAGCTGGCGCTCCTTCTCCTCACGCAGGGCGTCGAGGCGGGCGTACCGCTCGGCGACCCGACCCCGCTCGAGGTCGAGCTCGGACTGGCGGACGGACACGGTATCGGTCATCGGGGGCCCTCGCGGTGCGGTGAGGGGCGGACCACGCTGCGGCCCGCCCGGCGGAAAAGTGACCACCCATGCTACGCCGACCGCGGTGAACGGCGGGTGACGCGGCGGTGCCCTGGGGGCGCCGCCGCGTCCGGCCCGGTCGGC
>NZ_KV824812.1:0-2558 GCF_001816085.1 Micrococcus sp. HMSC31B01 | reverse complement strand
GGGCCGGGACGAGCTGGAGGTCCAGATCACCGAGCCGGCCCGCCTGAACCCGGCGCTCGTGCGGAACCTGCGCCGGCACCACGGCATCGCCCTGGACCCCGAGGCGTACCAGCAGGCCGCCTACGCCACGGCGCGCCTCGAGCCCGCCCCCGCGTTCGCCCGCCTGCGCGAGGAGACCGCCGCGATCGCGGACCTGCACATCCAGGATTGCCTGCTCGTCTCCACGTTCGCGGACCTCGGCGAGACCGCCTCCCTGCCCGCCTCCCTCGAGGATCTGCCGGTCGTGCAGGCCCTGTACGACGCCGGGACCGGCATGGTGCCCCGCCCGGCGGCGCTGCAGCCCACGGGCGCGCCCGCGGAGGATGACGTCGCCCCGGCGGACGAGCGCCTCGTCGTCGACGTCGACGCCGCCCAGGCACGCGTGCTCGAGCACGCCGCGGCGGGGGAGTCCCTCGTGGTGGCGGCCGCCCCCGGCACCGGGCAGACCCAGACCGCCGCCGCCCTGGCCGCGCGCCTGGCCTGGGAGGGTCGGCGCGTGCTGGTCGTGGCCGAGCGCTCCGCCGCCCTGGCCGACGTGCTCGACCGCCTCGAGGAGGCGGACCTGCGCTCGATCGCGCTGGACGTGCCCGCCAACGCGGACCCCGAGCTGCTCCGCCGCCAGCTCGTGCAGGCCGTCCTGCGCTCCGAGCGGGCCGTGGACCCCGACACCGCCCGGGACGAGGCCGCCCTGACCGAACGACGGCGCCGGCTGCAGGAGCACGTCGGCTCACTGCACCACGTCCGCCCCCGCTGGGGCTGCTCGCCGTTCCAGGCGATGCAGGCCCTGGCCGCCCTGACCGGGCTCGAGACGCCGCCGGCCACCACCGTGCGCCTCAAGCGCTCCGTGCTGGACTCCACCGTGAACCGGCAGGCCGTGGGCGAGCAGCTCGTGCGCGCCGGGGAGCTCGGCGCGTTCTCGGCCGCCGCCACCGAGAGCCGCTGGTTCGGCGCCCGCGTGCGCAACGTGCAGGAGACCGAGGCCGCCTCGGAGCTGGCCGACGAGCTGGCGGCCGCCCTGCACACCACCCGGCGCGCCGTGGACACCGCCGCCGCCCAGGCCGGCCTGCGCCCCGAGCGCACGGTGGCCGGCTGGGCGGAGCAGGCGGACCTCTACCGCCGTGTGGCCCGCACCCTCACCGAGTTCACCCCCGAGGTGTTCTCCCTCGACGTGCCCCAGCTGGTCGCGGCGACCGCCACCAGCTCGTGGCGGCGCCTCCACCTGGTCGAGATGTCCTCGGTGACCCGGTCCCGCCTGCGCCGCGCGGCGAAGGACGCGGTCCGCCCGGGCGTGCAGCCCACGGACCTGCACGGCGCCCTCGTGGACGCCGCCGCCGTCCTGGAGGACTGGAACCGCCACGCCGCCGAGCCGGGCACGCCCCCGCAGGTGCCGGACCAGGGCGAGCACGTGATGGGCCAGGTCGGCCAGGTGCGCGAGCGCCTGCGCCGGCTCGAGGGCGTCCTCGCCCCGGAGGCCGTGGCCGAGGCGCCCTTGGAGGAGCGGGACGTGGACGACCTCGTGGCCGCCGTCGACGGGCTCGTGGCGGACCGCGACACCCTGGCCACGCTGCCCGAGCGCACCCTCGTGCTGGACAGCCTGCGCGACCACGGCCTGGCGGAGCTGCTCGAGGACCTGCGCGACCGCGAGGTGCCCACCGAGGCCCTGACCGCCGAGCTCGAGTTGGCGTGGTGGCAGTCCGCGCTCGAGGCGATGATCTCCGGGGACGACTTCCTGGCCATGATGAGCGGCACGGACCTGGCGGAGGTCGAGCGCGGGTTCCGCGACCTGGACCGCGCCCATCTCGAGCGCGGCGGCGCCCGGCTCTCCGCCGCGCTGGCCGCGCGCTGGCGGGAGGCGCTGCGCACCTATCGCGCGGACGCGGCCGTGCTGCGCACCCTGCTCAAGCAGGGCAGCCCCACGGTCGAGTCCCTGGCCACGATCACCCCCGAGCTCCTGCAGCCGCTCGTGCCGGTGGTCACCACCTCGCCCATGGCCCTGTCCGAGTTCCCCCCGGAGTGGCGCGCCGACGTCGTCGTGCTGCTGGAGGCCGACGCGACCGCCCTGGCCACCGCGATGGGCGCGCTCACCCGCGCCCCCCAGGTGGTGGCCCTCGGCGACCCGGTCATCGGGCGCCCGCAGTCGTTCCAGGTGTCCGTGGACCCGACGGCGACCGCCGGGCCCCTGCGCCCGCTGCGCTCGGCCCACGACGCGCTGGACGAGGTGCTGCCCACCCTGCCGCTGCGCACCGTGCACCGCCCCCTCGAGCGGCGCCTCGTGCGCCTGCTCTCCGCGCTCGCCTATGACGGCGCCCTGGACGCGCTGCCCACCGCGGGCGAGGCCACCGGCCGGGATCGCGCCGTCACGGCCGAGTACCTGCCCGAGGGCACCGGCATCCCGATGACCGGCGGCGACGTGGTCGAGTCCACGAACGCCGAGGTCGCCCGCACCGTGGAGCGCGTGTTCGAGCACATCCGCGACCGGCCCGAGCAGTCCCTGGCCGTGGTCACGGTGTCCGAGCAGC
>NZ_KV824811.1:0-1293 GCF_001816085.1 Micrococcus sp. HMSC31B01 | reverse complement strand
TCCTCGGCGTCGGCGGCCGCGCGGCCCCGCTCGTGCCGCGCATCGCCGTCCCCACGGCCCGCCGCGTGCTGCGGCACATGGTCTCCCACCTGATCGTCGACGCGCGGGACCGGCAGCTCGGCAAGGCCATCGCGGCCCTGCGCGACGAGCACACCCGGCTGAACATCAACCTGCTGGGCGAGGCGATCCTCGGTCAGGGCGAGGCGGACCGCCGGCTCGAGGGCATCGCCGCGCTGATCCGCCGCGACGACGTCGACTACGTGTCCGTGAAGGTCTCCGCCGCCACCGCCCCGCACGCGCCCTACGCGTTCGACGAGGCCGTCGCGGACATCACCGAGCGGCTCACCCCGCTGTTCGAGCTCGCCCGGGACCGGGACACCTTCATCAACCTGGACATGGAGGAGTACCGCGACCTCGACCTCACGCTCAACGTGTTCACCGCCCTGCTCGAGCAGCCGGGCCTGCGCGACTACGAGGCCGGCATCGTGCTGCAGGCCTACCTGCCGGACGCGCTCGCGGCCATGGTGCGCCTGCAGGAGTGGGCCGCGCGCCGCGTCGCCGCCGGCGGCGCCCCGGTCAAGGTGCGCGTGGTCAAGGGCGCCAACCTGCCCATGGAGCGGATGCAGGCCTCCCTCACGGGCTGGCCGCTGGCCACGGTGGGCTCGAAGCAGGAGGCGGACACCAACTACAAGCGCGTGCTCAACTACGCGCTCACCCCGGAGCATCTGGCCCACGTGCGCATCGGCGTGGCCGGGCACAACCTCTTCGACGTCGCCCTCGCCCACCGGCTGATCGAGCACCGCGGCCTCGACCCGGCCGCGGTGGAGTTCGAGATGCTGCTCGGCATGGCCACCGGCCAGGCCGCCGCCGTCCGGGCCGACGTCGGCGCCCTGCTGCTCTACACGCCCGTGGTGCGGCCCGAGGAGTTCGACGTGGCGATCTCCTACCTCGTGCGCCGCCTCGAGGAGGGCGCCTCCCCGGAGAACTTCATGTCCGCCGTGTTCGACCTGGACGCGGACGCGGACCTGTTCGCCCGCGAGGAGGAGCGCTTCCGCGCCTCGCTGCGCCACCTGGACGCGGCCGTGCCCCGTCCGAACCGCCTCCAGGACCGGTCCCGCGGGGAGGACGGGCCGACCCCCGCCCCCGTGGACGGCTTCGCCAACACCCCGGACACGGACCCCGCGCTGCCCGGCAACCGGGAGTGGGCCCGCCGGATCCTCGCGGCCGTCCCGGGCTCGGCCCTCGGGACGGACACCGTCCGCGCCCACCGCGCCACCACGGCCGACGACGCCC
>NZ_KV824810.1:0-1310 GCF_001816085.1 Micrococcus sp. HMSC31B01 | reverse complement strand
CCGCCGTCGAGCCGGGGCTGGCGACGTCCCCGGGCACGGTCTCCGCCGAGTTCCGCGACCTCGCCACCGGCGAGGTGCTCTACGCGCGGGACGCGGACGAGCCCGTGGCCCCCGCGTCCTCGCTCAAGGTGCTCGCCGCCGCGGCCATCGTCTCCGCCCTGGGTCCTGAGACGACCCTGCAGACCACCGTGGTGGCCCAGCCCACCGCGGACGGCGCGGCCACCGAGCTGGTGCTCGTGGGCGGCGGCGACGTGCTGCTGGGCACGGGCGCCTCGGACTCGACGCACGTCTCCGGCCGCGCGGGCCTGCGCACCCTCGCGGAGCGGACCGTGGCCGGGCTGGTCGAGGACGGCGTCACCGGGCAGGTGGTGGTCAGCACGGACCTGCGGCTCTTCACGGACCGGACGGCCCTGAACCCGCGCTGGACGTCGGACATCCCGGAGAGCGGCAACATCGCGCCGGTGCAGCCGTTGGCCACCTACGGCGGCCGTGAGGCCCCCGGCACCGGGGAGGACCGCATCGAGGCCCCGGCGCAGTTCGCCGCGCTCACCTTCCAGGCCGCGCTCGACGACGCGGTGGCCGCCTCCGGCGCCGACCTCGAGGTGGGCCTGCGGGACACGCTCCCGGCCACCGAGGTGCCGCGCGCCACGGTCCTCGCCGCCGCCCCCGTCGCGGCGGTGGAGTCCGCGTCCGTGGGGGAGCAGGTCGCGTACCTGCTGGCCCACTCGGAGAACCAGGTGGTCGAGGCCCTGGCCCACACGGCCGCGCCCGCCACGGACCTGCCGGCCACCCACGAGGGCGCCACGCGGCTGCTGACGGCCACCGCCGAGGACCTCGGCGTGGACACCGCCGGGATGGCGCTCGTGGACTCCTCGGGCCTGTCCCCGGACAACCGCGTCAGTGCGGGCCAGCTGGCCGGCGTCGTGGCCGGGGTGGCCCGCACGCCCGCCCTGGCCACCGTGCTGGAGGGCCTGCCGCGGCCCGGCGAAGACTCCACCCTGGGCGACCGGTTCCCGGATGCCCCCGCGCGGCAGGCCGTGGCCGCGAAGACCGGCACGCTCGACCAGACGGTCTCCCTCACCGGCACCGTCACCGCGACGTCCGGGCGGGTCCTCGCGTTCAGCATCATCTGCTCGGATCTGCAGTGGAAGCTGGAGCCCGCGCGCGCGGCGGTCGACGAGGCCGTCAGCGCCGTCGCCGGGCTCTGATCCGAGGCCCGGGCCCTGTGGTCTGATGGAGCCCATGAGCGACGACCACGCGACCGACCGCCCCCGCACCGCCGCGGACGCCGAGCCGGGCGCCCCCGCCGA
>NZ_KV824809.1:0-1139 GCF_001816085.1 Micrococcus sp. HMSC31B01 | reverse complement strand
TCACGCAGCAGGGTGCGGGCCTCGTCGGCCGGCAGACCGAGCCGATCGGCGACCTCCCGGTCGGTGCAGCCGCCCAGCCACGCCAGTCGCACGGCCTCGTAGGCGTCCGGGGCCACGCGGCCGACGAGGTCCTCGGGCAGCGGCGCGGGCCCGGCCGGGCCGGGACGACGCCCACGTTCCGCCGCGGAGCCACCGGCGCGGCGCAGCGAGGTCATCACGCGGTGGGCGAGGACCTCGAGCCACGTGAACACCTGGCGTTCGCGGTGGGTCGCGTCGTCACGCTCGCTCAGGTCGAGCCCGGCCTCGGAGGCCTCCTCCCACGCCGTCAGGTAGGTGCGGACCGTGGCCGCGGCGGCGTCGTCGCCGGGGCCGAACATCGCTTCGGCCAGGCCGTGCACCCACGGGACCGTGGCGTCGTAGAACGCGGAGAACGCGGCCCGGTCACCCTCGGCGCTGCGGCGCAGGAGGGTGTCCAGGGCGGGCTGGCCGGCGTCATCGGGGCGGTCGACGTGGGGCTCGGGCGCGTCAGGAGTCTGCATGGTGGCCTCAGTCTAGGGAATCGGGACGGGCCGCGGACCCGGCGAAGTCGTGCTGGCGCCAGGCCTCGTACACGGCGATGGAGACGGCGTTCGCCAGGTTCAGGGACCGACGGGCCGGCTGCATGGGCAGGCCGACGGTCTCGGTGACCCGCGGATCGGCCAGCACCTCCTCGGGCAGGCCGGTGGACTCGCGGCCGAAGAGCAGCACGTCGCCGGGCCGGTAGGCGACCCGGTCGTGCCGCACGGACCCGCGCGCGGTGAAGGCCAGCACACGGGCGGGGGCGAGGGCCGCGAGGGCCGCGTCGAGGTCCGGGTGCACCGTCACCACCGCGAGGTCGTGGTAGTCCAGACCGGCGCGGCGCAGGTGGGCGTCCTCGAACCCGAAGCCCAGCGGCTCCACGAGGTGCAGCTCGGCCCCCGTGAGGGCGGCGAGCCGGATCGCGTTGCCGGTGTTGCCGGGGATCTCCGGGGTGAGCAGCAGGATCCGGAAGCCGGGGGTGCCGGGCGCCGGGGCGCGGTCGGCGCCCTCGTGCGGGTTCGGGCGGGGTGGGGTGGGGGAGTCGGGCACGCGCCCAGCCTAGTTGTTGTGGGTCATGAGGT
>NZ_KV824808.1:0-909 GCF_001816085.1 Micrococcus sp. HMSC31B01 | reverse complement strand
AACAACGTCATGACCTCTTACACCTAGTGGGGCGCCGCCGGGCGGGGACGTGCCTCAGTGGAGCCGGCCGACCAGCGCGCCGAGCGCGCGCCGGTCCACGAGATCCGGGTCCGTGCCGGTGCCCAGGAAGAGCGCGACCTCGCGCGCGAACGCGATCCCGGGCGCGGGCGGGGCGGTGAGCAGGTCGGCCTGCGCCTCCGGTGCGTCGGCGCCGCGCGTGTGGCGGATCACGGGTGCGTGCCGCGCGTCGCGGTCCGTCATCACGTGCACGAATCCGCCGACGGTGACTTGGGGCAGGGCCTGCTGCCACGCCATCATCGCGGGGCCGAGCAGCGGCGGGGCCACGGGACGGCCCCGGGAGCGCAGGTCCGCCCCGTCCCAGGTGTAGGTCCCTTCCGGGACCATGACGGAGCCGATCAGCGCCAGGCGATGGCCGCACAGCACCGCGTGGTCCACGTCGAGGTGCCGTCCCCAGCGCCCGCCCAGCCGCAGCCCGGTCAGGACCCGGGCGGCCGGCAGCGCGTCCGCCACGTGGCGCAGCAGCACGTCGAGGGTGCGGGCCTGCCGCAGCACCCGGTGCTCGTCCGGCAGGATCCCGCGCGGCCGCGGCGCCCCGTGGACGCGTTGGCTCGATCGCGGCAGGTCCAGCACGGTCGGGTCCGTCTCCGCCTCGCCGGGCGGGGGCTCGTAGCGCACGGGGCGGGCGGCACGTCCGCCGGGTCCGGACCGTCCCGACGGTCTCGCCCGCCCTGATCCGGCCGTCGCGTGGGGGCCGCGGGCACCGACGTCCGGGTCGGGCAGCGAGAGGTCGTACCGGCGCCGGGCCTCGGCGTCGCCGAGCAGGTCCCACGCCCGCGTCACGGCCCGGAAGGCGGCGGGGTCGCCACCGACGTCGGGGTGCGCGGCCCG
>NZ_KV824807.1:0-1381 GCF_001816085.1 Micrococcus sp. HMSC31B01 | reverse complement strand
TGCGAGACGTCCGCGTTCACACGCCGCGGGGCGCCGCCGGGACCGGTCTCCAGCCGGGGGAAGGCGTGCGGGAAGGCGAAGAGCTGTCCGGCGGAGGCGCCGCGGAAGCCGTAGATCGACTGGTGGGGGTCGCCCACCGCGGTGACGCAGTGCCCCAGCCCGGGCGCGTCGTCCTCGGGGCCGCGCGGGCCGAACAACCCGGCGAAGATCCGCATCTGGGCGTGGGAGGTGTCCTGGAACTCGTCCAGCAGCACCACGGGGAACCGCGCGCGCTCCTGCTCGCCGGCCGCCGGCACCTCGACGGCGATGCGCGCCGCGTGGCGCAGCAGGTCGCCGAAGTCCATGACGTCCTGCTCGCGCTTGACCTCGTCGTAGCGGGCCACGAGGTCCGCCATGAGGGCGCGGTCCGCCAGGCCGGTCAGGAACTCCTGGATCTCCTTCGAGGGGGTCTTGGCGCGCGGGGGCAGCGGCAGGGCGCTCCCCTGCTCGGCCAGCCGGGCCAGGAACCCGCGCACCTCGTCCGCGGTCACCAGGTGCTCGGCCATGTCCCCGGCCAGCCGCAGGGCCTGTGTGATGAGCCGGGACGGGGCCACGCCGAGGGTGTCCGCGACCACCGGATGCGAACGCACCACGGCGCCCATGAGCCGGTGGGCGTCCGCGCCCCCCAGCAGCCGCGCCTCCGGTTCCACGCCGATCCGCAGGCCGTGGTCCCTGACGAGCGCGCCCGCGTAGGAGTGGTACGTGGACACCGAGGCGCGGCCCAGGTCCTCGGGCTCCCCGTCGAAGCCGGGGATCTCGAGGCCGGAGCGCAGCAGGGCGTCCACGCGCCCGTTGATCCGCTCGGCGAGCTCACCGGCCGCCTTCCGGGTGAACGTGACGCCGAGGACCTCGTCCGGGCGCACGAGCCCGTTGGCCACGAGCCACACCACGCGGTCGGCCATGGTGGCGGTCTTGCCGGATCCGGCGCCGGCCAGCACCAGGCGCGGAGTGAGCGGGGCGGTGACCACCTCGGCCTGCTCCTGCGTGGGCGGGGGCAGCCGCAGCCGCGCCGCGATGTCCTCCGGGGAGTGGACCGCGTCCTCGACGCGCGGACGATCGGTCGGGGCGGCGGGATCGCCGGTCAGCGGGGCCATTCGGTGACCTGCCTTCCTTCGGAGCAGAGCGGACAGACGGAGGGCAGCGCGCACCGACGGGCGCCGGCCTCGTGGAGGGCGAGGAAGCGCGGCCCCGTGGTGCGGCGGGCCGCCGTGAACACCTGCTCGAGCGCCCAGGTGTCCTCGTCCTCGAGGGCCGGCTGGTCCTGCACCTTGGTCTTCTGGGTGCCGGCGCCGAGCTGGACGAGGGCCGCGCCGGCCGGCGTCGTGGGCCGCTCCAGCCCGGC
>NZ_KV824806.1:0-2626 GCF_001816085.1 Micrococcus sp. HMSC31B01 | reverse complement strand
CGCGGCGCGCGCCCGGCCGCGACCACGGCGCGGTGCACGGCGTTCGGGTCCAGACCGAGCCAGCCGGCCAGCTCCCGCTCGTAGCCGGGACGCAGGACGGCGTCCTTGATGCCCGCCACGATCGGCGCCGCGTGGCGCAGGGCACCGGCGCGGCCCTCCACGGTGTCGAGGTCGTAGTCCTTGAGCCCGGCCCGGATCGCGAACTCGAAGAGCGGGCGCCGCGAGGCGATGAGCGCGCGCACCGCCTCGTCGCCCTTCTGCATGCGCAGATCGCACGGGTCCATGCCGCTGGGCTCCACGGCCACGAACGTCTTGGCGAGGAAGCGGTGGTCCTCGTCGAACGCCTTGAGCGCGGCCTTCTGCCCGGCCTCGTCGCCGTCGAAGGTGAAGATCACCTCGCCGCCCGTGCCGTCGTCGGAGATCAGGCGGCGGGCCACCTTGATGTGGTCCGCGCCGAACGCGGTGCCGCACGTGGCCACCGCCGTCCCGACACCGGCCAGGTGGGCCGCCATCACGTCCGTGTAGCCCTCGACGAGCACCAGCTGGCGCTCCTTGGCGATCGTCCGCTTGGCCAGGTCGATCCCGTAGAGCACCTGCGACTTCTTGTAGAGCGGCGTCTCGGGGGTGTTGAGGTACTTGGGCCCGGGGTCGTCGTCGTACAGCTTGCGCGCGCCGAAGCCGATGGTCGCGCCGGTCATGTCCCGGATGGGCCAGAGCAGGCGGCCGCGGAACCGGTCGTACAGGCCGCGCTGCCCCTCGGACACCAGCCCGGAGGCGCGCAGCTCCTCGTCCCGGAACCCCTTCTGCCGCAGGTGGTCCAGCAGATGCGACCACCCCTGCGGGGCGTATCCGAGGCCGAACTGCGCCGCGTGCTCCTGTGTGAATCCCCGCTGGGTGAGGAAGTCGCGGGCGGCCTGGGCCTCAGGCGAGCCGAGGGCCCGACGGAAGAACTCGTCCGCCACCTTGTTCGCCTCGAACAGGCGACGACGGCGCCCCGTCTCCGCCTTGTCCGGGCCGGTGCCGCCGTCCTCGTAGTGCAGCTCCACCCCCACGCGGGACGCCAGCCGCTCCACGGTCTCCGTGAACGTGGTGTGCTCGAGTTCCATCAGGAAGCTGATGACGTCCCCGTGCGCGCCGCAGCCGAAGCAGTGGTAGGTGCCCACGCCGGGGCGCACGTGGAACGACGGCGTCCGCTCGTCGTGGAACGGGCACAGCCCCTTGAATGAGCCCACGCCCGCCGAGCGGAGGGTGACGAACTCCTCCACGACGGCCTTCAGATCCGTGCGCTCGCGGACGAGGTCGATGTCCTTGCGCACGATCAGTCCAGCCATGCGGACCATTCTAGGGACGGGGCGGAGCGGTCAGCCCCGAGCGGAACCGGCCTCCGTGGACGGCTCGGCCTCCGCTGCGGCCTGTGCAGGACCGGTCCCCGCCGCGCGGGGCGCTTCGGTCCGCGCCGCGCCCGCTCCCTCGGACGCGGGACGCCCGGTGGCGGGGTCGATCACGGGCAGCGCGCCGGTGGCCGCCTCGACCAGCGGATGGAACAGCGCGGCCGAAGCCAGGCCGCCGTGACGGCGGCGCGCCGAGGACACGAACGAGAGGCTCATGTCGCCCACCATAGCGACCCGCGACCGTGATTCCGGTCACGGGAAGGCAACATTCTGGGCGGTCAGGTCACGGTTCGACGCGCGCCCGCCCCCGCGGACTGCCCGTGCAGCGGCAGCAGCCGGGGCACCAGCCGGACGAGGCTCACCATCACCCCGAGCTCCACGAGCGTCTGCGTCACCACCACGAGCGGGGCCGGGTCCAGGCTCGCCGGCAGGGCCAAGGTCAGCGGCAGCACGACCAGGGAGTTCCGCGTCGCGCCCGAGAACACGAGCGCCCGCCCGGCGGGCACGTCGAGGCGCGCCCACCGCGCAGCCACCACGCCGAGGGCCACCGTCACGGCGGCGAACGCCGCGAACAGGGGCACGACGGCGGCCAGCGCGGGCAGCTGCTCCCCCACCCCGCGGATCTGTGAGGCGACCACCGTGAACAGCGTGACGACCATGAGCGGGACCATCGCCGCCGTGAACCCGCGCACCACCCCGGCCGCCGCGCACCGCACCCCACCGCGGCCGCGCACCGCACCCCACTGGAGCAGCGCCGCGAGCGCGAGCGGCAACAGGATCAGCACCACCAGCGCGCGGACGAACGGCCCGGCGTCGACGGCGGCGACCGCCTCCGGACCGGCGAACGCCCGCAGCAGCACGGGCAGCACGACCAGCTGGACGAGCATAAGCAGCGGAGCGGCCGCCAGCAGCCTCTCGGCCACCCCGCCCTCGAGCGCGGTGAACGCGATGACGTAGTCCACGCACGGGGCCAGCAGCACGAGGAGCACGCCCACGAGCAGCGCGTCGTCGTGGGCCACGAACCGACTCAGCCCGAACACCACCGCCGGCACCACCACGAAGTTCAGGACCAGCAGGGACGCCAGGAACCTGCCGTCCCGCAGGCCCGCGCCCAGCGCGGGGAACGGCACCGCCAGGAACGTCGCCAGCGTACGGAGCGATCCGGACGGGGGCTGACCCCTACGCTGGGGGCCATGCCCACCGCGCCCGCCCCGCCCCAGGACGCCTCCACTCCC
>NZ_KV824805.1:0-4613 GCF_001816085.1 Micrococcus sp. HMSC31B01 | reverse complement strand
CCGGCGTCGCGCTGATCGAGGTGACCGACGCCGGGGACGAGGTGCCCCTGACCGCGCCGGCCGGCGTCGAGGTGCGCTGGCTGCACCGCGGCGGCCCCTTCACCCCGGAGACGACGAGGTTCGCCGCCGCCGTCGAGGGCGCGGCGTGGCGGGACGGACGGGTGCACGCGTTCGTGCACGGCGAGCGGGAGCAGGTCAAGCGCGTCCGGGCGTACCTCACGGACGTGCGCGGCGTGGACCGGCGACAGCTGTCGGTGAGCGCGTACTGGGCCTACGGCCGTGCCGAGGATGTGTTCCAGGCGGAGAAGCAGACCCCGGTGGGGCAGATCTTCGAGGACGGCGCCACCGGCGGCTGACCCGCACAGGTTCGGCACAGCCGAAGTTCCGTCGCCCCTCGGGGCATGACGGGCCAGGGGTGACGTGAGACGGTCGAGGGGTCATCGTCCGGCGGTGCCCGGCCGCCGGCACGTCCGCACCTCTGTGAAGGAGTCCCCATGAAGACGCCCGCACGCCTCGCCGTCGGCATGCTCGCCGCCTCCGGTCTGCTGCTCACCGGCTGCGCCTCCGACCCGACGCTGGACGAGAGCTGGCCCGAGGTCCGCCAGAAGGTCGTGGATGCCGAGAGCCTGCGCCTGAGGATGGAGGGCACCGCCGC
The DNA here is from genome assembly GCF_001816085.1 of Micrococcus sp. HMSC31B01. NCBI lineage: Bacteria > Bacillati > Actinomycetota > Actinomycetes > Micrococcales > Micrococcaceae > Micrococcus > Micrococcus sp. HMSC31B01. Next base: position 3,958 of record NZ_KV824805.1, on the reverse strand, counting down.
CGACAAGGAGGAGGAGAAGGAGGACGCGTCGGCCTCGGCGTCGCCCTCCGCCTCCCTGGGCACGGACGCCATCCAGTCCGCGAACGTGGACCTCGCCGGCGCCACCGACGACTCCCACCTCAAGGGCACCATGAACGTGGACATGGGGGCGGCCACCATGGACATCGAGGTCCTGCGCCGGGACGCCGACGTGTTCTTCAAGCTCAAGGCCGACGGTGACGACCTGCCCCGGGAGATGGGCATGTTCTCCACCCTCGTGGGCGACCGCTGGATCAAGACGAGCGCCGATCAGGCCGCGCAGATGGACATCTCACTCCAGGAGATCATGTCCGACCTCGAGGAGGACATGCCCGCCGCGGACGCCTTCGACGGCAAGGACCTGAAGGCCGAGGAGGTGGAGCTCGAGGGCAGGAAGTACCTCAAGTACGCGCTGCCCGAGGAGCACCACGAGTTCGGCCGGACGATGCTGATCGACCGGGAGAGCACGACCCTCTACCGTCTCGAGGACGTGAACTCGGAGGACGAGGACGTGGACGCGAACGCCACCTTCACCGAGTGGAACGCGGTCGAGGCGCCCGAGGCCCCCGCCTCGGAGGACGTCTTCGACCTGGCCGAGCTGCAGGAGCTGGCCGGTTGACCCGCTGCGCGATCCGGGTGGGCCGGCGGGCCGCCACGGCATGATGTCCTGATGGACCGCACCGCCCCCACCCCGCCCGCGAACGCCCTCGCCCCGGACCTGCCGGAGGACATCGCCCGGGAGGCGATCGCCTTCCGCCGCCGCCTCCACGGGCATCCGGAGCTGGACCTGCACCTGCCCCGCACCCAGGCCGCCGTCCTCGAGCGGCTCGAGGCCCTGCGCGCTGAGGCGGGGGAGGATGCCGCCACCGGCCGCCCCGCGCTGGAGACGAGCGTGGGCCGGGCGCTGAGCTCCGTCGTCGTGGTGCTGCGCGGCGGGGCCCCGCTGCCGGAGGGGGCCCGGCGGCCGGTCGTGCTGCTGCGGGGGGACATGGACGCCCTGCCCGTCACGGAGGAGACCGGGCTGGAGTACGCCCCCGCCGTGCCGGGCACCATGCACGCCTGCGGCCACGACCTGCACACCGCCGGCCTCTACGGCGCCCTGGCGTGGCTGGTGCGCCGTCGCGGGGAGCTCGCCGCCGACGTGGTGGCCATGTTCCAGCCCGGGGAGGAGACCGGCGGCGGCGCCCTGCACATGATCCAGGAGGGGCTGCTGGAGGCGGCCGGGCGACCGGTGGACGCCGCCTACGCGATCCATGTCTCCTCGGGCACGTACCCGCGCGGCGTCCTGCTCAGCCGCCCGGGGGCGATCCAGGCCGGCTGCGACGACCTGGTGGTGACGGTGCACGGTCGAGGCGGGCACGGCTCGGTGCCGCACCTGGCCCAGGATCCGGTGCCCGTGGCCGCCGAGATGGTGCTGGCGCTGCAGTCCGTGGTCACCCGGCAGTTCGACGCCTTCGACCCGGTGGTCGCGACCGTCGGGCACCTGAGCGCGGGCACGGCGGCCAACATCATCCCGGACAGCGCCACCCTCGCCCTCACCCTGCGGACCTTCTCCGCGCCCTCCCGAACCCGGCTGCTCTCGGCCGTGGAGCGCATGGTGCACGGGATCGCCGCGGCGCACGGCATGAGCGCGCAGGTCCGGACGGACTGCGCGTTCCCGGTGACGGCCAACGATCCGGACGCAGTGGCTTTCGTCCGCCGGACCGTGGAGGACCTGTACGGGGCCGACGCCTACCGGGAGCTGCCCGAGCCCGAGCCCGGCAGCGAGGACTTCTCCGAGGTCCTCCAGCGGGTGCCCGGCGCCTACGTCCTGCTCGGGGCGGTCCCGGAGGGCGTGGACCCGGACGAGGCCCCGGTCAACCACTCCCCGCAGGCCGTGTTCGACGACGCCGTGGTGCCGCGGGCCGCTCAGGTGCTGGCCGAGCTGGCGCTGCGGACGGCGCCGGTGCCGGCGTCCTGAGCGCGGCGACCGGCCCGGAGCACCTCGGCGATCTGCCCGACGCACGGCTCGTTCTGCAGGCTCGTGGTGTCCCCGAGCGCGGTGCCCTGGTGCAGCTGCGTCAGCAGCCGCCGCATGATCTTGCCCGAACGGGTCTTGGGCACGTCGGGGACGAAGACCACCTCGGCGGGCTTGGCCACCGGCCCGATCACCCGCCCCACGTGCCGCCGCAGCTCCTCGGCGCGGTCGGCGGCGGAGGCGCCGGGGCCGTCGTCGCCGGCCAGCCAGCTCTCGTGCGCCACCACGAAGGCGACGGCGGCATGCCCGGTGGTCTCGTGCGGCACGGGGCACACCCCCGCCTCGATCACCTCCGGGTGCGCCACGAGGGCGGACTCGATCTCGATGGTGCTCAGCCGGTGCCCGGAGATGTTGATGACGTCGTCCACGCGCCCGAGGATCCAGACGTCGCCGTCCTCGTCCCGCTTGGCGCCGTCGCCGGCGAGGAACCAGCCCGCCTCGCCCTGGTCCGCGTAGTCCTCCCAGTACGAGTGGAAGTAGCGGGCCGGGTTCCGCCACACGGTCCGCGCCATCGCCGGCGAGGTGCGGGTGACCACGATCCGGCCCTGCAGGCCCTCGGGCGTGGGGGCGCCGTCGTCGTCGACCACGGCCACGTCCACCCCCGGCAGGGGCCGGGAGCCGCAGCCCGGCTTGAAGGCCGTGTCCGTGGGGCGCGGGGAGAGCACGGTGGCGCCCGTCTCGGACTGCCACCACGTGTCCACCATCGGCAGGTCCGGGGTGTCCCGGCCGATCTGGGTCCGCGCCCACGTCCAGGCCTCCGGGTTCACGGACTCGCCCACGGTGCCGATCAGGCGGATCGAGGACAGGTCCGGGCCGCCGTCCGCGTGCGCCGGGATCCCGTCCGGATGCCAGCCCTTGAGCGAGCGGATCAGGGTGGGCGCCGTGTAGTAGCTCGTCACCCGGTAGCGCTCGATCACCTCGAAGTGCCGGCCCGGGTGCGGGGCGTTCGGCACACCCTCGTAGATCACCTGCGTGACCCCGTTCGAGAGTGGACCGTAGATCTCGTAGGTGTGCGCGGTGACCCAGGCCAGGTCCGCGGTGCACCAGTGGACGTCGTCGTCGCGCCGTGCCGGGTCCGGGTGGGAGAACAGGAAGTCGTGCGTCCACGAGGCCGCGGCGAGGTACCCGCCGGAGGTGTGCACGAGCCCCTTGGGCTGTCCCGTGGTGCCGGAGGTGTACATGATGAACAGCGGGTGCTCCGCGTCGAAGGCGCGCGGGGTGTGGGTGTCCGGCTGGCGGTCCACGACGTCGTGCCACCACAGGTCCCGGCCCTCGGTCCACGGGATGTCCCGGTGGCCCGTGCGGTCCAGGACGAGGACGTGCTCGATCGCGTTGTCCCCGGACACGGCCTCGTCCGCGTTGGCCTTCACGGGGACGGCGGCACCGCGGCGGAACTGGCCGTCGGTGGTGACGAGCAGCTTGGCGCCCGTGTCCTCGACGCGGAACCGCAGCGCCTCCGCCGAGAACCCGCCGAACACGAGCGAGTGCACGGCGCCGATCCGCGCGCACGCCAGCGTGATGACGATCGTCTCCACGAGCACGGGCAGGTACACGACGACGCGGTCGCCCGCCCCGATGCCCAGCTCCTCGAGGGCGTTCGCGGCCTGGGCGACCTCGCGCTGCAGCTGCGCGTAGGTGACGGCGCGGCGGTCGCCGGGCTCGCCCTCGAAGTACAGGGCGACCTTCTCCCCGCGCCCCGCCGCCACGTGGCGGTCCACGCAGTTCACGGCCACGTTCAGGGTGCCGTCCTCGTACCAGCGGATCTCCGGGCCGCGCTCGGCGGCCGGGTCCGGGGCGGTGAGGGAGCGTGTCCGGGTGAAGGGTCGCTCCCAGCTCAGACGTCGGCCGGCCGCCTCCCAGAACGCGAGCCGGTCCGCCTCGGCCACCGGACGGCCGTCGCCGCGCCCGCCGTGCAGCCGGTCC
>NZ_KV824804.1:0-2353 GCF_001816085.1 Micrococcus sp. HMSC31B01 | reverse complement strand
CCCGCCACCCCGTCGAGGTGGCGGGCCGGCGTCGTTCAGAGCCCGTAGAACCGGGTCTCGAACACCTGACGGGCCAGGCGGGTCACCCGCAGGTAGCGCTCCTCGAGCTCCCCGCCGGTCGTGCCCACCCCGCTGAGGCGGGCCACGGCCTCGAGGTCGCGCATGTTCGTGGGCAGCACGTCCGAGACCTTGCCCGTCCACAGCAGCAGGGCGGCGCGGATCCGGGTGGCCAGCAGCCACGCCTCCTCCAGCACGGCGACCTCGGCCTCGGGCAGCAGCCCGTGCCGGGCGATCGCCCGCAGGGCCGGCAGCGTGCCGGTGACCCGCAGGTCCTCGATCTGACCGGCGTGCTTGAGCTGCATTGACTGCACGAGCCACTCGACGTCCGAGAGCCCCCCGCGCCCGAGCTTGACATGGCGCGCCGGATCCGCCCCGCGGGGCAGCCGCTCGGCCTCCACGCGGGCCTTGATCCGGCGGATCTCCCGGGCATCGACGGCCGAGAGGTCCTGCGCGTAGCGGACGCCGTCGGCCCAGCGGCGGAAGTCGGTGGCCAGGTCGTCGTCGCCGGCCAGGGGGCGGGCGCGCAGCAGCGCCTGCCGCTCCCACACCTCGGCCCAGCGACCGTAGTACTCCCGGTACGAGTCCAGGGTGCGCACCAGGGGCCCCTGGCGTCCCTCGGGGCGCAGGTCGGCGTCCACCTCGAGCGGCCGCTCGCCGGGCAGCGGCGGGGTCGCGGGGCGGTGCAGCAGGGACATCAGCGTCCGCACGACCTCCTCGGCCTGCTCGCGCGCCCGCCCCTCGTCGACGCCGGGGCGTGGCCGGTGCACGAACAGGGCGTCCAGGTCCGAGCCGTAGGTGATCTCCCGCCCGCCCTGGCGGCCCATCGCCACCACGAGCACGTCGGTGAGGGGCTCGGCGTCCCCGACGACGGCCCGCCACGCCACCCGCAGGACGCCCACCACCGTCACCTGGTCGATGTCCGCGAGCGCGCCGCAGACGGATTCCAGGTCCAGCAGGCCGGACATGTCGGCCAGGGCGACACGCAGCGTCTCGCTGCGCCGCACCTGCCGCACGTGGCGCACGGCCGCGGGGGCCTCCTCCGCGGCCACGCGGCGGTCGAGCCGCGCGTCGACCTGGCGCCACAGCTGGATCGCGCCCCGGGGGTCGAGCTCCCGGTCGTCGCCCACCCAGGCCACGGCCTCGGGCGAGTGCTCGAGCAGGTCCCCCACGAACCGGGAGCCGGACAGGACCAGGCACAGCCGCCGGGCGGCGTCCGAGGAGTCGCGGAGCATCCGCAGATACCAGGCCGTGCCGCCGAGCGACTCGGAGAGCCGGCGGAAGGCGAGCAGGCCGCCGTCGGGGTCGGCGCCCCGCGCGAACCAGCCGAGCATGGCCGGCAGCAGCTGCCGCTGGACCGCGGCCCGGCGCGAGACGCCCTGGGTGAGGGCCTCGATGTGCCGCAGGGCGCCCTGCGGGTCGCGGTAGCCCAGCGCCGCCAGGCGGTCGCGGACGGCCTCCGCGGACAGCCGCACGTCCTCGGCGGACAGGGCGGCCGTCGTCGACAGCAGCGGCCGGTAGAACACGGTCTCGTGGAGACCGCGCACGGCGCGGCGCACGCGCGTGAACTCAGCCTGGAGGTCCTCGCCGGTGGCGGGGCCCCGGTCCATGGCGCCGCGCATCGACCGGGCGACGACGCGGCGGGCCTCCTCCTTGACCGGCATCAGGTGGGTGCGCCGCAGGTGCACGAGCTGGATGCGGTGCTCGAGGGTGCGCAGCCACCGGTAGTGCTCGTCGAACGCCCGCGCGTCTCGCGTGGTGACGTAGGAGGCGGCGTGCAGCGCCCGCACCGCGTCGAGCGTGCCGCGCACCCGCAGCGACTCGTCCGCACGGCCGTGCACGAGCTGGAGCAGCTGGGCCGTGAACTCGACGTCGCGCAGACCGCCGGGCCCGAGCTTGATCTCCCGCTCGCGCTCCGCGGGGGCGAGGGTGTCCAGGACCCGGGCGCGCATGGCCCGGACGGACTCGACGAACCCGTCGCGCGCGGAGGACTCCCACACCCGGGGCCAGATCTCCGCGATGTAGCGCTCGCCGAGCTGTGGCGAGCCCGCGATCGGGCGGGCCTTGAGCAGGGCCTGGAACTCCCAGCCGTGGGCCCAGCGGCGGTAGTACTCGGCGTGGGACTCCACGGTGCGGCTCAGGGCGCCGTCCTTGCCCTCGGGACGCAGGTTGGCGTCGACTTCCCACAGTCCCGGCTCGGGGGCCGCACCCTGGATCACGCGGCCGATGCCCGCGGCCAGCTCGGCCGCGAGCGCGGCGGCGCGCGGCCCGTCCGGGACCTGGGCGTCGGGGTCCG
>NZ_KV824803.1:0-1388 GCF_001816085.1 Micrococcus sp. HMSC31B01 | reverse complement strand
TGCTCGCGGCGGCGGAGTCGCAGGGTGCACTCGTGGCCGCGGAGATCCGGGCGGCGGGTCTGCCGTGGGACCGGGGCGTGCACGAGGCGCTCCTCGCCGAGCAGCTCGGCCCCCGACCTGCCCCGGGCGAGCGTCCCGCCCGCCTGCAGGCCCTGGCCGAACGCATCGCCGACGTCCTGGGCTCCCCCGGGCTCAGCCCCGACTCGCAGCCCAGCCTGCTGCGGGCGCTGCAGACGGCGGGCGTGGCCGTGGAGTCCACGCGGCAGTGGGACCTGAAGCACTGGATCGACGCCGGCGGCGCGGAACGCGAGGCGCGGGCCGCGCTGCTCGCACCGCTCCTTGAGTACAAGGCCCTGGCCCGGCTGTGGACGGCCAACGGCTGGCACTGGCTGGACCAGTGGATCGGCGACGACGGCCGGTTCCACGCCGCCTATCTGGTCGGCGGCGTGGTGACCGGGCGGTGGGCCGCCCACGGCGGTGGGGCCATGCAGATCCCGGCCGGGGTGCGCGACGCCGTCCGCGCAGACTCCGGGTGGACGCTGACCGTGGCCGACGCCTCCCAGGTGGAGCCGCGCATCCTCGCCGCGATGGCCGCCGACCAGGCGCTGGCCCGTGCCGGGACCACGCCCGACCTGTACCGGGAGGTGGCGGAGCAGGGCCGGGCAGCCGGCACCGCGCTGGCCGACCGCGGGCGCGCGAAGATCGCCCTGCTGGGTGCGATGTACGGCTCGACGACGGGCGACTCCGCGGCGCTCATGCCACACCTGCGCCGGCTCTACCCCCGAGCGATCGGCCTGCTCGAACGGGCGGCCTCCGTCGGCGAGGGCGGCGGCCAGGTGTCCACGTGGCTGGGCCGCTGGTCCCCCGCACCGGGGCCGACGTGGCAGGAATCCGTGTCCGACGTCGGTACCCAGGCCGCCGAGTCCGCGGCCCGGCGACGGCGGCGCTCCCAGGGCCGCTTCACCCGGAACTTCGTGGTGCAGGGCACCGCGGCCGAGTGGGCGCTGTGCTGGATGGGCGAGATCCGCCGTCGAATGCGGTCTGCGGGCATGCGCACGGAACTCGTGTTCTTCGTCCACGACGAGGTCGTCCTGCACGGCCCGGCCACGGAGGCCGAGGCCGTGCGGACAGTCGTGGCGGAGTCCGCGAGCGCCGCCGGCCGCCTGCTGTTCGGTCCCGCCCCCGTGGACTTCCCGCTCACCGTCTCCAGCGTGGGGTCGTACGCGGACGCGAAGTGAGGGGCAGCAGCGCGTCGGTCGCGCCCACGGCCTCCGTGCGCCGCACCGGGCCGAGGACCCTGGGACCTGGCACGATGCGGGACGAGGGCCGATCCTGGAGAGCGCCCGAGACACCCCCCCCGTTACCTTCTTCGTGGCTCCTGGATCCGG
>NZ_KV824802.1:0-654 GCF_001816085.1 Micrococcus sp. HMSC31B01 | reverse complement strand
CGCCGGCGAACAGGCCGGCCGCCCCGGGGGCCTGGATGCGCAGCCGCGACTCGGAGCCCACGCGGAGGCCGTCCGTGGGTCCGTGGACCACCTCGCCCGCGAAGGGCGGGGTGAGCCGCTCCAGCGCGCCGGGGTTCTCCAGCCAGCGGAAGACCACCTCACGCGGGTGGCGCAGGAGGGTGCGATGCTCGAAGACGCGGATCTCGGTCATGGACGCCAGCCTGACACAGGGAGGGGACGCGCGAACACCTGTCCGGGCCGGGCCGTGCAGGACAATGAGGGGATGGACCTGCTTCCCGAGCTGCGCTGGACCGCCGCCGCCCTGCCCGCCACCGAGCTCACCCTCGTGGCCGTCTTCTCCCCCGAGGACCAGACGGTGCGCGCCTCCGGCGTGGCCGTGCCGGAGGACTCGGAGCCCCCCGCCGCCGCGATCGGGCGCCTCCTCGAGACGCTCATGGACCGGCTCGTGGCCCTGGACCCGGAGACCGCCGACCGCGAGATGAACCCGCGCCCCGTGGAACCGCGTCCGGGTGCGTCCCAGCCCGTCGCCGACGCCCTGGCCGCCTACGCCGCGGGGGACGTGGCCGCGCTCGACGCCCTCGACGTCACCCAGCCGGGCACCGCGTTCCGGCAGCGGGCGTGGCGGGAGCTGCG
>NZ_KV824801.1:0-32106 GCF_001816085.1 Micrococcus sp. HMSC31B01 | reverse complement strand
CGTGGCACCCGCCCGTCGCCGGCGCCGCCCCGGATGACGTGCTCCGCGCGTTCGTCGCACCCGAGCGACCGTGGAGTCGGGGGCACCGGGGCGTGGACCTCGCCGTGCAGACCGGGGCTCCGATCCAGGCGCCGGCGGCGGGCCGGGTCGTGTTCGCCGGGGTCGTGGTCGACCGCCCCGTGCTGACCCTGGAGCACGAGGACGGGACCCGCAGCTCGCTCGAGCCGGTGGAGGCGGATGTCGCCGTGGGGGCCGTCGTCGCCGCGGGCGACCCGGTGGGGCGACTGGCCGGGGCGCCACCGCACTGCACGCGCGCGTGCGTGCACTGGGGCGTGCGGGAGCCCGACGGCTGGCGTGTGGGGGAGGCGGCCTTCGACCGCTACCTCGACCCGCTGGTGCTCATCGGGTGGAGCGGCCCGTCCGTGCTCTGGCCGCACGCCGCGCCACACCCAGCGCGGCCGTGAGGTCCAGGAGCCGGCGGGCGGACTCGTCCCAGCTGAACCGGGCCGCCTGGGCGACGCTCGCCCGGGAGGCCACGGCGAACTCGGCGGGATCCTCGAGCTCCCGCACGCGGGCGGCGAGCGCGGCCGCCCGGTCCCCCTCGAGCGGGACACCCCGGAAGGACGGGGTGCCCGCGCCGGCGATCTCGCGGAAGATCGGCAGGTCCGAGCACACCACCGGCGTGCCATGGGCCATCGCCTCGGCCACGGGCAGGCCGAAGCCCTCGGCGCGGGAGAGGGTGACGGCCGCGGTGGCCCGGCGGAGCAGGCGCACGTACTCGGCCTCGTCGGTGCCGTCGTGGAACACCACGTCTGCGCCGTCGGCCCCTGCGACGGCGCGACGCTCGGCCAACCGGTCCTCGAGCTGCCCGCGGCGCTCCGGGCTGATGCGGGAGAGCAGGTGCAGCGTGTAGCCCGGCAGCAGCGGCGCGGCGGCCACGAGGGACTCGACGTCCTTGTAGTCCATGAACGAGCCCATGTAGAGCAGCGTGCGCTCCGGGGTCTCGTCCGGGTCCCGCGGCTCCGGGACCGCCTGCGCCGCGTTCGCGACGACGTGGACCGGACGCCGGGTGAGGCGGTGCCGGGCGATGAGCTCCGCCGTCGTCCGGGAGACCGTGGCGACCGCGTCCGCGCGGTCGAGCAGGAGCCGCTGCGGGATCTTGGTCAGGTGATAGGCCCGCCAGAGCCAGCGGATCGGCTCGGACAGGTTCCGCGGCGGGGTGCGGTGCTCGTAGTAGATGAGGTCGTGGAGCGTGAGGATCAGGGCGTAGTCCCGCCCCCACGACCCCATGGTCTGCATGGGCGAGAAGACGACGTCCGGTCGCAGACGCGCGACCTGACGGGCCACGAACGGCTCGCGTGGGGAGGTGGGGCCGGAGACGAGGTGCCACGGCACGCCGTCCGGGAGCAGGGCCAGCTGTCGTTCGTCCGAGATCAGCATCGCGACCTCGACGTCAGCCCCCGCCGGGCCCGGTGCGGCGGCCCGGCGGGCGACCGCCTCGAGGAGGCTCGCGCCGTAGCGGGAGATGCCGTCGTGGAAGTCGGTGCGGGTGTAGCGGGCGTCCATCAGCAGGCGCAGGGGGCGGGAGGGGCTCACCCGGACCACGCTAGCGCCGCGCCGGAGCGGGGCGGGGACAGCCGCGCGCGGAGGGTGTCGAGCGGGGGGTGTCGAGCACCGAGCGGCCACCTGGACGACATCCGAATTTCTGATTGCGTTTCGATAACGATCGTGTATCTTGATCACGGATCGGTTACGACCGGTCCGCCACACCGGGGCTTCCTCCGCATCCGCGCGTACCCGGTCATCCGCACTGCTCGTCAACTCGCACCCGCGGTCCGGCCTCGTTCCGGGCACCGCCCCGAGGCACCACCCTCACGGGCCGCAGGTCCTGTCCGGGAAGAAGATCTGATGTCTGTGACCTCCCCGCACGCCGCCGCGCGTCGCGCCCCCCGCACCGCCGCCGCCTCCGTGGCGCTCGCCCTGGGCGCCGCCGCCCTGACCGGCGTCGGCACCGTGTCCGTCGCCGAGACCGCCCAGGCCGCCGAGACCACCTACACCGTCCGCTCCGGCGACGGCTGGTGGATCATCGCCCAGCGCACCGGCGTCTCCATGTCCACGCTGCAGTCGCTCAACGGCATGACCGCCGCGACCGTGCTGCACCCCGGCATGGTCCTCAAGACCTCCGGCACCGCCACCCCGGCCCCGGCCCCGGCGCCGTCCACCTCGGGCTCGACCTACACCGTGCTGGCCGGCGACGGCTGGTGGATCATCTCCTACCGCACGGGCGTGTCCGCCTCGGTCCTACAGTCCATCAACGGCATGACCTCCTCGACCATGCTCCACCCGGGAATGGTCCTGAAGACCACCTCGGTCTCCACCTCCAGCGCCCCTGCCCCTGCGCCGGCGCCCGCGTCCAAGCAGGCTGCCGTCGACTACGTGCGCTCCGCCGTCCGGAACCCGTCCTCCTATTACGTGTGGGGCGGCAACGGCCCCTCCGGCTTCGACTGCTCCGGCCTCACCCAGCAGGCCATGGCCCGGGCCGGCATCTCCATCCCGCGCCGCGCCGGCGACCAGTACCTCGCCGCGAAGTCCTACGTGCCGATCTCCCAGGCCCAGCCCGGCGACCTCGTGTTCTATGCGAACCAGTCCACCGGCCGCATCTACCACACGGCCATGTACATGGGCGGCGGCCAGCTCGCCCACGCCCTCAACGAGGACGCGGGCCTAGTGTTCACCTCCACGACGATCATGAAGTCCGACATGCTCGCGGTGGCCGCCCGCTACTGAGCACCGGCACGACGACGGCCCCCGGCCCGCGCCATACCGCGCGGCCGGGGGCCGTTTTCTGTAGGGCGTGCGGGACTTGAACCCGCGACCCAGGGATTATGAGTCCCCTGCTCTGACCGACTGAGCTAACGCCCCTCCCCCGCGGCATCGCGCGGGACCCGCCCATCCTACCGACGGGTCTCAGAGCATCGCGCGGACCTCGGCGGCCGTCGCGCCGCGGTAGAGGCGCTCGAAGATGTCCACCGTCTTCTGGGCGGAATGATGCAGGGCCTTCGCGTGGGACGCCTCGCCCATGGCGGCGCGGTCCGCGTCCGAGAGGTCGAGGATCCGGGCGATCCGATCGGCCAGGGCCACGTGGTCCCCGGGCGGGAAGAGGTGGCCGTTGACGCCCTCGTCCACGAGGTGGGGCAACGCGAGGGCGTCCGCGAGGACCACCGGGGTGGACGCGCTGAGCGCCTCGAGGGTCACGAGGGACTGCAGCTCCGCCGTGCCCGGCTGGCAGAACACGTCGGCGCGCAGGTAGGCCGCCCGCAGCTCCTCCTCGGAGACGTGGCCGCGCAGCAGGACGCGGTCGGCCACCCCCTCCTCGTCCACCGTGGCACGGATGCGGTCGCGCTGCTCGCCGTCGCCGACGATCTCGGCGTGCACGTCCAGGTCGGGGCGGGTGCGGGCCAGGTGCGCGATCGCACGGATCAGCACCTCCACGTTCTTCTCCACGGCCAGCCGCCCCACGAAGAGCACGACCGGATGGCCGGGATGGTCCACCCTCTCCCCCGGCTGCAGCTCGTAGGCGCTCGCGTCGATGCCGTTGGAGACCGGGAGAACGTTGTCCAGGCCAGCGTGCTCGGCCATGGCCTGCGCGGCGAGGGCCGTGGGGGTGGTGACCACCGCGCCCTTGCCCATGAGTCGACCCATGTCCTTCCACGACACCCGGGAGACGATGTCCAGGAACCACTGCGGGAACGGCAGGAACGGCTCGAGGTTCTCCGGCATGAAGTGGTTCGTGGAGACGATCCGGATGCGGCGCCGCTCGGCCTCGTTGATGGCGGCCTCGCCGATCATGTAGTGGCACTGGGCGTGCACGACGTCCGGCTGGACCTCGCGGTAGATGCGGCGGAAGGAGATCTTGGCATGCCGCGGGAGCACCACACGGTAGTACTCGTGCGTCGGCGCCGGCAGGGAGCGCAGCAGGTGCACGGTGGCCTCCGGCCGGTGCTCCACGGTGTCCGGGCCGGCGTCACTGCGCGGCATCACGACGTGGACCTCGTGGCCGCGCGCGTGCAGCGCCGTGGCGAGGCGGTGGCCGAAGGTGGCGGCCCCGTTGACGTGCGGCGGATAGGTGTCTGCGGCGATCAGCACCTTCAGGGGGCGGTCGGCGGCGATCCCGGGACGGTCGGACACGGCGGTCCCTCTCTGTGGTGGCGATGGCACGACGGCGCCCGGCCCGTGCCGTGAGGATCGGCCGCGGGCACGGCGCGCGTCCCACGGTAGCAACCGTCGGCGCCGGCACGAGGATGCGCGAGGGGGTCAGCCCCGGCGGGACGGGTGCTCGCGCGGGTCCTGACCGTCCGCCCGCAGGCCGCGGGCCTTGCCCACCGCGCGCACGAGGTAGTCCCCCGCGGCGAGGATGTGCAGCAGGCAACCGGCGCCGACCAGAGCCAGGGCCACGCCGCTCCACGGGCCGCCGTCGACCCCCGGCACACGGGCGAGCAGCAGCAGGGGCGTGCCCACCAGCAGCAGCGCGGTGCGCACCTTGCCCAGGACCGTGACCGGCAGATCCGGGCTGCCGCCGAACAGCCACAGGCACACGGCGGCGAGCACGAGGTCCGGGATCGCGATGGCCAGGGCGAGCCAGAGCGGGGCGATGCCGGTGGCCACGAACGTCACGGCCACCACCAGCAGGGAGAGGCGGTCCGCCACCGGGTCGAGCCACCGCCCGACCGTGGAGATCATGTCGAACCGGCGCGCCACGTAGCCGTCCACCCAGTCCGTGCCGGAGAGCACCGCCAGGATCACGAACGCGTCCAGGTGCCGGCCGTCGACGGTGAGCCACACGAACACCGGGACCAGGGCGAAGCGGGCCAGGGTGATGAGGTTCGGCACGGTCAGCCAGGTGTCGCGGACGCGGTACTCGTGGCCCTCGCGCAGGCCGACGTCGATCACACGCATGGGTCGCTCCTCCAGGGTCCGCGGGCGGACGCCCCCGCCGGGCGCCCCACACGCCCAGCCTACCGACGCCGTCGCCCCTCCCCGCAGACGACGAGGCCCCGATCCGTGGGGATCGGGGCCTCAGGGGCCGGGGAGGGCGGGCACCCCCCCGGGTCAGCGGCGGCGCAGGCGGCCGGCGAGCGCCACGAACGCGGCGGAGGAGGCGCCGAGCAGCGCGAGCGGCTGCCAGTTGTCCTTCACGTAGTCCTCGGCCTCGGCGGTCCGCTCCCCCGCGCGGGCGGCACCGGTGAACGGCGCGGTCTGCTCGGTGGCGTGTGCGGTCTCGGGGGTGACGCCGCGACCCTTGCGCTGCGCGGCGAAGGCCGCGAGCTGGCCCTTCACGCTGGTCTTCTCGTCCAGGCCGGAGCGGATGTCGCCCAGGTGGCGGCGGCGCAGGTCGGCACGGCGACGGATCTCCGCCTCGCTGGCGTCGGCGCGGTCCGGATGGGGAGCGGCCTCGCCGTTCTTGCGGGCCTTCTTGTTCTCCTTCTTCTCCACCTTCTTCCGCTCGGCCTCGCGGGCGGCCTCGACACGCTTGGCCTCGGCGCGCTCCGCCTTGAGGCGGTCGTACTCGGCCGGATCGAAGGCGTTGCCCTCCTTGAGGTAGCCGAGGTCGTACTCGAGGTTGCGCACGATCTCCTGCGGCACGAGCGGCATGGCGCCCTTGACCATCATGAGGCCGACGCCGGCGAAGATCAGGCCGAGCACGAGGAACGCCAGCGCCACCATCAGCGCCGGGAACCAGAAGGTCGGGTCGGCGAAGGCGCCGATCAGGGTCACCACGAGGGCGACCACCATGAGTGCGAGGAAGAACAGGCCCACCACCGCGATGCCGGCGCCGATGCCGGCCTTCTTGCCCTTCGCGGCCACGTGCCTCTTGGCGAGCTCGAGCTCGTCCTTCATCTGCAGGGGCAACAGGCGCACGACGGCGCCGAGCAGGTCGGTCAGCGAGCTCGCGCGGGTCTGCGGGGTCACCGGGACGGCGGTCCGCGGCGCGCGGACCTTCGACGCATCGGCGGGGGGAGCCTGGTGGGACATGGTGCATGCCTTCCGTGGAGTGCCTGGACAGATGCGCCCGGGCGGCGCGGCGGTCGCCGGGCATTCTCGAGCAAAGCTATCACCGGCCCGCCCCCAGGGGGACGGGCCGGGTGCGCGCGATGGCGGCTGGATCAGAAGTCGATGACCGCCGGGTCGGGGCCGAGACGGCCGTCCTCGCGGTCCAGCGCGTCGATCCGGGCGACGTCGTCGTCGGTCAGCTCCACCCCCGCGGCCTCGAGGTTCGAGACGATGCGCTCGGGCGTCACGGACTTGGGGATGACCACGAAGCCCTGGGCGAGGTGCCACGCGATGACCACCTGGGCCGGCGTCGCGCCGCGGACCTCGGCGATCTCCGTGACCACGGGGTCGGCGAGGAGGTCGCCGCCCTGACCGAGCGGGGACCAGGACTCGTGGACGATGCCGTGGCGGCCCTCGACCTCGCGTAGCTCGCGCTGCTGCCAGTACGGGTGGGTCTCGACCTGGTGGATCACGGGCACCACGCCGGTGGCCTCGATGATCTCCTCGAGCTGGGCGGCCGGGAAGTTGGAGACGCCGATCGAGCGCACCTTGCCCCGCTTCTGCGCCTCGATCAGGGCCTTCCAGGTGTCCAGGTACTTCCCCTGCGCCGGCTTGGCCCAGTGGATGAGGTAGAGGTCGACGTAGTCGGTGCCGAGCTTGTCGAGCGAGACGTCGAGGGCGGCGAGCGCCTCCTCGTAGCCCTGGTCCGAGTTCCACACCTTGGTGGTGAGGAACAGCTCCTCGCGGGCGACGCCGGACGCGGCGATGCCGCGGCCCACGCCCTCCTCGTTCCCGTAGATCGCGGCGGTGTCGATGTGGCGGTAGCCGGCGCGGATCGCCTGCTCGACGACGTCGGCCGCGACGTCGTCCTCGACCTGCCACACGCCGAGCCCGAGCTGCGGGATCTGCTGGCCGTCGTGGAAGGGGACGGTGGGAACGTCGGTCATGAGGGAGCTCCTGGAGGGTCGGGGTCTGGCGGATGCCTCGGGTGCAACCGCACGCGGACGGGGGGCATTCCCGACGGCGGTCACCGGGCCGGGGAACCGCCGTCGAGCGTGCGCTCCCCCGCGACGACGGCGCCCACCGCGCGGGCGAAGGCCGCGAACACCTCCGCGGGGTCGTTGGCCGTGACGAGCTGGGCGTTGGGGCGCATGCCCCAGATGTCCCGCGTGTCGTGGACGGTGGTGCCGCGCAGCAGCTCCGAGTCCGCCTCGACATCGACGACGGTGGCCCGCGTGGCGATGCGGGCCTGGCCCGCGGCCACCTGGGCGGCGAAGAGGTCGTGCAGGTGGGCGATGTAGCCCTGGTCGTAGTCGTGGTGGAACTCGAAGTAGAAGCGCAGTGCGTCGGCGAGCACGTCCAGGACGGGGCTGCCGGTGGCGGCGTCCGGCCCGGCGACCCGCGGCCGGTCCGCGGACCAGCCGACGGGGCGGGCCCCGGCGTCGGCCAAGAGGCCGTCCAGCAGGGCCGGCGTGTACTCGATCCGCTCCGTGGTCTCGAGCGCGCAGACGATCGGCAGGCGGTCCTCGGGCAGGCCCTCGACGGCCGCGAACACCTCCTTCGCGGCGTCCGGGTCCACCCAGGTGTTCCACTCGGCGGTGGGCGTGGTGTTGCCCGGATGATAGAAGGAGCCGCCCATGATCACGATGCCGCGGGCGAGGAACGGCAGGCGCGGCTCGGTGCGCAGGGCGAGGGCCAGGTTCGTCAGCGGCGCGGTGCAGAGGATCGTCGTCTCCCCGGGGTGGGCCCGCAGCTCGTCCAGCCACACGTCCACGGCGGGCCGGGACGAGAGCCGCTCGGGGCGCCGAACGATCCGGGCATGGCCGAGACCGCCGTCGCCGTGGGTCTCCGGGGTGGTGACCGCAGGGCGGCGCAGCGGGGTCTCGGCACCGACGGCCACCTCGACGTCGGCCCGACCGGCCAGGTCCAGCACCGCGGCGGTGTTGAGGGCGCAGTCCCGGGCGGTCGCGTTGCCGCCCGTGGTGGTGACGGCCGCGAGCTCGGGGCCGACACCGAGGCGGTGGGCGCCCACGAGGTGGAGCAGGGCGCAGGCATCGTCGATGCCGGTGTCGACGTCGGCGAGGAGGCGGGCGGTCACGGGGTGGGCGTGCCGCCGTTGGCGTTGAGGGTCTCGCCGTTGACGTAGCTGGACTCGCCCGAGGCAAGGAACACGTAGGCGGGCGCCATCTCCACGGGCTGGCCGGCGCGGCCGATGGGGGTGCTGTGGCCGAACTCGGGCAGCTTCTCCTCGGGCTCACCGTAGGACACGTGCTGCACCGTCCAGATGGGCCCGGGCGCCACCGCGTTGACACGGATGCCCTTCGGGCCGAGCTGCTCGGCCAGGCCCTTGGTGAAGTTGTTGATGGCGCCCTTGGTGGCCGCGTAGTCGAGGAGCCTCGGGTTGGGGTTGTAGGCCTGCACCGAGGTGGTGTTCACGATCGTGCTGCCCGGGCCCATGTGCTTCAGCGCGGCGCGGCTGAGCGTGAACATGGACATGATGTTGATCTGGAACGTCTCGTGGACCTGCTCGTCGGTGAGATCGGTCAGGTCATCGGAGATGAACTGCTTGCCCGCGTTGTTCACGAGGATGTCCAGGCCGCCGAGGCGCTGCGCGGCCTCGTCCACGAGGGAGGCACGGTAGTCGGCGTCCATCAGGTCGCCCGGCAACGCGACGGCGGTGCGCCCGGCCGCCTCGATCGCCGCCAGGACGCGGTCGGCGTCGGGCTGCTCCTGAGGCAGGTAGGCGATGGCGACGTCCGCGCCCTCACGGGCGTAGGCGATGGCGACCGCGGCACCGATGCCGGAGTCGCCGCCGGTGATCAGGGCCTTGCGGCCGGTCAGCCGGCCCATCCCCCGGTACGAGTCCAGACCGATGTCCGGGACGGGATCCGTCTTCACGTCCAGGCCCGGCTCGGGCTGGCGCTGCTTGGCAACGCGGAGCTTCGGGTGGCGGGTGCGCGGGTCGTCGTGGGCCAGCTGGGAGTCCTGCACGGGGATCGCGGGGGCGTCGTCCTTCTTCTCTGGAGTGGTCATGGGCCCGATGCTACGAGGCGAGCGCCAGAGGGTGACAAGGGACGGGGCGCGGCGTCGTCGGCGGCGTGGCCCACGCGACGACGGCGCCGCGGCGGCTAGGCGTCAACGCGGGGTCAGCGGGGCCCGCTGAGGCCGCGCAGGGCGCCACGGTGCTGGAGCACGTGCAGGTCCCAGCGTGCGCTGAGCCCCTCGAACAACCCGATGCCACGCCGGGAGTTACCTTGCTCGTCCAGGCGCGGCGACCACGTGGCGATGCCCAGGGCCCCGGGCACGGCGCCGAGCAGCGCGCCCGAGACGCCGGACTTCGCGGGCACGCCGACCTCGGCCACCCACTGGCCGCTGGCGTCGTACATGCCGCAGGTGAGCATCACGGACATCGCCTGCTGCGCCACCCACTCGTCCAGCACCCGCTCCCCCGTCACGGGGTTCGTGCCGCCAGCGGCGAGGGTGGCGCCCATGACGGCCAGCTGGGGTGCGGTGACCAGGACCGAGCACTGCGCGAGGTACCCGGCCACGGCCTCGCGGGCCGAGATGGGCAGCCGGCCGGCGTCGGCGAGCAGGTGGGCCAGGCCCAGGTTGCGGTCGGCGCGGGTGCGCTCGGCGTCGAGGACGTCCTCGCAGACCTCCAGCTCGACGCCGGCCATCGCGCTGTAGCGGCGCAGCAGCAGGGCCGTCCGCTCATCCTCGTCCCCGGCGGGCAGGAGGGCGTGGACCAGGATGGCGCCGGCGTTGATCAGCGGGTTGCACGGCCGGCCGTCGTCGTGCAGGGACAGGTGGTTGAACGACTCACCGGAGGGCTCGACGCCCACGTCCTCCAGCACGTGGTCCAGGCCGATCTCCTGCAGCACCACCGCGTAGGTGAGGGCCTTGGAGACCGACTGCAGCGCGAAGGCGTGCTCGGTCTCCCCGGCGGCGGCCTGGTGACCGTCCACCGTGCACACCGCCACGGCGAGGCCGTCCACATGCTGGCCGGCGACGTCCTCGAGGTAGTCGGAGGGCTCACCGCGACGGTCGGACTCCACCTCGTCGAGCATCGCGCGCAGGTCGTCGTCGAATCGCGTCATGTCCATTCCTGGTCACAGTAGTGGACGGGCAGGCGGGCGGGCGCCGGGCCGGTCACGGCGTTCACTGGACCGGGGCATTCGGGCCCATCGGCAGGTCCAGCCGCATCCAGCCGATGACCATGCCGGTGCACGCGGGCAGGAAGGCGATCGAGGACGGGAGCATCGTGGCGATCAGGGAGCCGATGCCCATCTTCCGGTCGTACCTCTGAGCCACCGCGATGATCAGCGGGACGCTACGCCTGCCGCGGCGGGTCAAGGCAAGACCCGGGAACCCGTGCCGGGGCTATCGTCGGGGGATGGACGTGCGGATCGGGACCTCCGGCTGGACCTACAGGCACTGGCGCGGGACCTTCTACCCGCAGGGGCTGCGGATCGCCGATCAGCTCGACCACTACACGGAGCGATTCCGGACGGTCGAGCTCAACGGCTCCCACTACCGCTGGCCGGCGGACAGCACCGTCGAGGCCTGGCGCGAGCGCCTGCCCGCCGGCTTCGAGATGGCCGTCAAGGCCTCCCGCTACCTGACCCACTACCGCAAGCTCAACGAGCCGCAGGACTGGGTGGAGCGCATCGTGCACACGCTGGACCTGCTCGGTGACCACGCCGGGCCGCTGCTGCTGCAGCTGCCGGCCAACCTGCACCGCGACGACGACCGACTCGCCGGGTTCCTCGGCCTGCTGCCCGAGCGGGTGCGCGTGGCGGTGGAGGTCCAGCACGAGTCCTGGCTGGACGAGGACGTGTTCGACCTCCTCGACCGGCACGGGGCGGGGTTCGTGGTCTCGGTGATCGCCGGGCGGGAGCCGGTGCTGCGCGCGACCGGGCGCCTCGCCTACGTGCGCTTCCACAACGCGGACCCGGACTGGCGCTACGGCGGCTCGTTCTCCGACGCCGAGCTCTCCCCCTGGGTGAAGCGGCTGCGGGAGCTGACCGGCGCGGACGCGGCGGGCGCGCGCCCCGCCTACGTCTACTTCAACAACGACAACCACGGCCACGCCGCGTTCAACGCGCTGACGCTGCGCAGGATGGCGGAGACCGAAGCCTGACACGTGCCGAGCGCGTGCCTAGCGTGAGGAGGAAGCGGCGGCCGAGCGCCGCCGTCGTCCCCCGAGAGCACAGGAAGGCAGACGCACATGACCCTCATGCAGATCCCCACGGACCACGGCACGATCGGACTGAACGTGGAGGAGGCCGGCCACGGGCGTCCCGTGGTCCTCATCCACGGCTGGCCGCTGACCCTCGACTCGTGGAAGGACCAGGTCGCAGCCCTGTCCCCGCACTACCGCGTGATCACCTATGACCGGCGGGGCTTCGGTGCCTCGGAGAAGCCCGCCGGCGGGTACGACTACGACACGATGACCGCCGACCTGCACGGTCTGCTCACCGAGCTCGACCTGCGTGACGTGACGCTCGTGGGCTTCTCGATGGGCGGTGGCGAGGTGGCGCGCTACATGTCCCGGTTCGGCGCGGACCGGATCCACTCGGTGGTGTTCGCCGGCGCGGTGCCCCCGTACCTGCTGAAGACCGACGACAACCCCGACGGCCCGCTGACCGAGAAGCAGGCCGCCGAGATGCGCGCGGGTCTCGAGAAGGACCGCGAGTCGTTCTTCGACGACTTCACGACGACGTTCTTCTCCACCCCCAAGCTGGCCGGCCTGACCAGCAGCCTCAAGGTCACCGAGGAGCAGCGCCAGGAGGCCATCCGGATGGCGCTGCAGTCCGACCAGACGGCGGCGCTGGCCTGCATGGACGCGTTCGGGGCCACCGACTTCCGCCGCGACCTGCCGGCAGTGACCGTGCCGGCCCTGGTCCTGCACGGCGACGCCGACCAGATCGTGCCGTTCAAGGGCTCCGGCAAGCGGACGCACAAGGCGATCGACGGCAGCCGCGTCGAACTCGTCAAGGATGCCCCGCACGGCTTCAGCATCAGCCACTCCGAGGAGTTCAACCGGATCCTGCTGGAATTCCTGGCGGAGTGAGGGCGCGGGCGGGCGCATCAGAGTGCGGGACGCGAGACGGCGCTCGCGGGGGTGGTGCATGCCGCCCGGTCGGCAGAACCGCCCGTCAGCACGTGGAGGATGAAGCCGCTGAGCGCGGCTGCCCCCAGATGCAGGCCCACGGCCCGGAACGGGTCGATTCCGGACGGCAGGTGGGTGAGCACACTGAGTCAGATGATCCCGAAGACCGTCATCGACGCAGCTCCCTCCACAGCGACGCGCACCTACCGAAGCCGGGCAGATCCCAGGCCTGCCCCGCCACGAACGGCCATGCTACGGAAGGGACTGATGCACGTGTCGGTGACAGCCGTCGTCACGCCGCGTGAGCGGGCGTGGGGTCCATGATCGACTCGTCCCGGGTGGCCCATCGCCCTCGGTCGATCACGCTCTTCTGGAGGAGGGCGAAGAAGGACTCCATGGCCGCGTTGTCCCCGGCTGGGCCGACCTGGCCCATCGTGCCGATCAGCCCATGACGGGTGAGCGCGTCCTGAAGAAGGCCAGATCGGAACTGCGAGCCCTGGTCCGCGTCCACCAAGCACCTGGCCACCACGGCTGCACCGCCGCGCGTGTGACGGCCTTGTCCGCGCAGGGGTAGAGCTCCTCCTCACCCGTGAAGTGCTCCCTGATGTCGGTCAGCCAGGGCCTGTTCGGCGCTTCTGGAGTGGGCTGGCGCACAGACCGATGTGCTGTCGATCCCTGACGGTGAGATCCAGGCGCGTGAGAACGATCTGGATGCAGCAGGCACGTTCCCCGGTGACGGGTTGGTCGCGGACGCCTCTGTCGCGGGCCGTGGACGCTGATCGAGGCCGGTGTGGTCGAAGGTCGCACCTTGACGTCCTTCCCGAGCATCCGCACGGACCTGCGTGACGCCGGTGCGGACGTCGTCGGCCAGGACGTCGTGGTGGACGGAACCTGATCACCAGCCGCTCACCCGATGACCTGACTGTGTTCTGCGATACGATCGTGGCGTAATCTGCGAGCAATTCGACCCAGGAAGAGGTGATGGCATGAGCGTGACGAAGGGACTGCTTGTCAGGCTGGAGGCCCTGCCCGGCAAGGAGGACGAGGTCCAGGAATTCCTCGGCATCGGGCGAGGGCTCGTGGAGGAGGAGCCGGCCACCGTCGCGTGGTTCGCGATCCGCCTCGGCCCGTCGTCCTTCGGGATCTTCGACGTGTTCCCCGATGACGCCGGCCGCGACGCGCACCTGTCCGGCGCAGTTGCGAAGGCTCTCGGCGAGCAGACCGGCAAGCTGTTCAGCGAGCCGACGATCGAGAAGTTGGACGTCCTGGCCTCTAAGCTCCCCGCCTGAGACCACGACCCCGTCGAGCGTGCCGCTGTGCGATTCTCATATCGCACAGCGGCACGCTCGTCACGACGGGGTCACGTTGGTGGCTGCCTGCAGTGCGGCGGCGAGGTAGCCCGCGGAAGCACCGACGCCCTGATCCGCAACGTGGGCGGGCGTACCAGCTGCAACCACGGTCCCACCGGCGTCGCCCGCGCCGGGTCCAAGATCGATCACGTGATCGGCCACCGCGACAACGCGCATGTCCAGCTCCGCCGCGACGACCGTGTTGCCCGCATCGACCAGCGTCTGCAGGTGCGCGACGAGACGATCCGTGTCGGCGCAGTGGAGCCCGGACGTCGGCTCGTCCAAGACGTACAGCGTGTCTCCGCGCTGCGCGCGCTGCAACTCGGTTGCGAGCTTGACACGCTGCGCCTCACCCCCGGAGAGCTCGGTTGCCGGTTGACCCAGCCGGAGGTACTCGAGTCCCACGTCCGACAAGGCTGCCAGCGATCGAGTGATCTCCTCATCCCCCACGAAGAACAGGTTCGCCTCCTCGACGCTCATCGACAACACGTCGGCGATCGTGCGCCCCCGCCACGTGACCTCGAGCGTTGATGCCTTGTATCGCGTGCCGTGGCAGTCGGGGCATTCGGTGTACACGGAAGGCAGGAAGAGGAGCTCGACCATCACCGATCCCTCGCCCTCGCAGGTCGGGCAGCGCCCGCCGGCGACATTGAAGGAGAATCGGCCAGGCTTGTACCCACGGGAACGAGCTTCCGGGGTGTCTGCGAATCGACGACGCACGTGATCGAACAGCCCGGTATAGGTGGCGACGTTCGACCGCGGGGTCCGGCCGATGGGCCGCTGGTCGATGACGACCAGCCGCTGTACACCGGTGACGGGCCCGGCGACGCGCCCCTCGAGATGTTCCGGCGCATCCGCGAGGAGTGACTCGTCGCTGACCGGCTCGTCATCGGCCCGGGCAGCCAGGCCAAGGCGATCGCCGAGCAGCGACGGAAGGGCCTGGCTGACCAGACTCGACTTGCCGGACCCGGACACGCCCGTCACCGCGGTGAAGACACCCAGAGGGATATCGACGGTGAGGTCGTGCAGGTTGTTCCGCGTCACGTTCTCCAGGCGCAGCCAACTGCGTGCCTCACGGGGTGTGCGAAGAGGGAGACCGCGGCCGCCGAAGAGGTATCCGCGTGTCACGGACTCCGTGACACCGGCGAGACCGTCGGGCGGGCCGCTGTAGAGCACGCGGCCGCCGTGTTCACCGGCACCGGGGCCAATGTCGACCAGCCAGTCCGCGTGCCGCATCACAGCCACGGAGTGTTCGACGATGAACAGGCTGTTCCCTCGCCCCTTAAGTCCATCCAAAATCTCGAGGAGCGCCGCCACGTCCTGCGGATGCAGCCCCGCCGATGGTTCGTCGAGGACGTAGACGACCCCGAAGAGATCAGAGCTGAGCTGCGTCGCGAGCCGGAGTCGCTGCAGCTCGCCGCCCGACAGCGTTGGCGTCGTCCGACTCAATGACAAGTAGCCCAGTCCCAGATCGACCAGTGGACGAAGCCGTTGCAGCACCCCTGACGCGAGCTGGACCGCGGCAGCACGCTTCTCTGGTGTTCGGCTTGCGGTGGGTCGCACATCGGAAGAGGCGGCCTCGTGGTCCTCCTCGCGTGCGACGACTCCCGAGAGGATCGTGGCAAGTTCCCGGAGCGGCAGTTGGGAGAATTCGGCGATGTCGAATCCTTCGAACGTGACAGACAGCGCCTCGGGCTTCAGCCGTTTGCCATTGCAGGTCGGGCAGATCGCAGCGGTGAGGAACTGCGCGACGCGCCGTTTCATCGAGGCGCTCTTCGTGTTCGCGAACGTGTCCAGGATGTACCGGCGAGCCCCGACGAATGTGCCCGAGTAGCTCGGCTCCACGCCTGCTTCGATCGCAGCTTTGGACTCGGAGAGCGTGAGCCGGGAGTGGACCGGTACGAAGGGGGTCTCATCGGTATACAGGATCCAGTCCCGGTCCTTCTTCGGAAGGTCCCGCCACGGCACATCGACGTCGTAACCGAGAGCGACCAGCACGTCGCGCAGCTGATGGCCGTGCCACGCGGTCGGCCAGGAAGCGATGGCGCGTTCGCGGATGGTGAGCGAGGGGTCAGGGACCATCTGCTGCTCGTTCACCTCATACACGCGGCCGATGCCGTGGCATTCCGAGCAGGCCCCTTGGACCGTGTTCGCGGAGAAGTCCTCCGCATACAGCATCGGCTGTCCCTCCGGGTAGTCCCCGGCCCTGGAGTACAGCATTCGTACCAAGCTCGACAATGTGGTGATGCTGCCCACGGTCGATCGGGCGTTCCCGGAACCCCGCTGCTGCTGCAGGGCGACCGCCGGCGGCATCCCCGTGATCGAGTCGACATCGGGCACTCCCGCCTGATCGATCAGGCGGCGGGCGTACGGTGCGACCGATTCCAGATAGCGTCGCTGAGACTCGGCGTACAGCGTCCCGAACGCCAGCGAGGACTTTCCCGAGCCGGACACACCGGTGAAGACGACCGTTGCATCGCGCGGCACCGTGAGGTCGACATCCTGCAGATTGTTTTCGCGGGCGCCGAGAACGCGAACGTCAGGCTGCACGGAGAGCTTCGGCGGCACGAACGAAGAGGATTCAACCATGGTCGCATGTTAGCCACGCACGGAACAGTCGGACGATCTGCGTCCGGAGGAGAGGGGTCTGCCGTGAGTTTGGTTGACATCTGATCTGTGGTCCCGGGAGGGACTGCTGGAAGGATGACCCCATGCCCGCTGCATACCCCCGAGAGTTCCGCCAGGACGTGGTCGCGATCGCCCGTAAGGGTCAGATGCCGATCGCGCAGGTCGCGAAGGACTTCGGCATCGCCGAGTCCTGCCTACGGCGCTGGCTGGCCCAGGATGATGTCGAGGCCGGGATCCGGCCCGGCATCACCAAGGCTGAGAACGAGGAGCTGAAGGCTCTCAAGCGCCGCAACCGCGAGTTGGAGATGGAGAACGAGGTCCTACGGCGTGCGGCCGCGTATCTGTCCCAGGCGAACCTGAAATTGGGTCAGTCCCCAAAATGACCTATCCCGTCGTGAAGGACCTGGCCCGCGACGGGATTCCCGTGAAACTCTCCTGCCGGGTCCTCGGGTTCTCCCGTCAGGCCTACTACCAGTGGCTGGCCGAACCTGTCAGCGAGCGGGAATGGTCCGACGCGCATGCCGCCAACGCCGTCCTCGATGCCCATGCCGATGACCCGGAGTTCGGATACCGGTTCCTGGCTGATGAGCTCCGCGGCCGTGGCCTGGCCGTGTCGGACCATCAGGTGTTGAAGGCCTGTCGGCTCGTGAAGGTCCGCTGCTGCCACTCGATCCGTCGCGGCTCGGGCAAGCGTCCTGGCCCTGCCGTTCATGATGATCTGGTTCGTCGTGAGTTCCGCGCTGAGAAGCCGAACCAGCTGTGGCTCACGGACATCTCAGAGCATTGGGCCGGGGATTCCAAGCTCTATCTCTGCGCGGTCAAGGACGTGTTCTCGAACCGGATCGTGGGCTACTCGATCAATCGGCGGATGAGCTCGCAGCTGGCCGTGGACGCCCTGCAGATGGCTCTGGCCCGGCGTGGAGGCAAGGCCGAGGTGCAGGGTTGCCGGGTGCATTCGGACCGAGGATCGCAATTTCGAGCCAGGCGGTTCGTGGAGACGCTCCGGGTCAACGGCCTGGTCGGGTCGATGGGCAGGGTCGGTGCTGCTGGGGACAACGCGGCAATGGAATCCTTCTTCGCGCTGTTGCAGAAGAACGTGCTGAACCGGCGTCGCTGGCAGTCCTTCGACCAGCTCCGGCTCGCGATCGTGAGCTGGATCGAGCGGACCTATCACCGCCGTCGTAGGCAG
Organism: Micrococcus sp. HMSC31B01; assembly: GCF_001816085.1. Taxonomy (NCBI): domain Bacteria; kingdom Bacillati; phylum Actinomycetota; class Actinomycetes; order Micrococcales; family Micrococcaceae; genus Micrococcus; species Micrococcus sp. HMSC31B01. The sequence goes on along the minus strand of NZ_KV824801.1, from coordinate 14,777 downwards.
GCCCGTCTCAGGAAGCTCACCCCTGTCGAGTTCGAGATGGTTCAATCAGTCCAGGCGGCTGCCGCCGCCTGATAACTCGTGTCAAGCAAACTCATGGCAGACCCCGGGCACCGATGGGACCTGTCAGGTCAGTACCGCGTCACGGTCAGCGTTGTGGTGGTGCACAAGGCGACCCTCTTCAGGGGGGGCGCCTTAGGATGCCGCCAAGGTCCCCAACATGAGCCCAGTTGCTGGTCGTTAGGGGTACCTCGTGTCCCGCGCGGCCGACGCTACCGGCGTTTCAGGCGTCGGCGGCTGCCTAACTTCCCAGACCGACCCAGCTGAGCACGATGGTGGCCAGGAGGGTGAGCACAGCCACTAGGGCGTGTCTGACAATCGTTTGGATTACGCGAGCACCGCCCGCGTCCGCTGCGGCGATCAGCATCTGAAGCACCCGATCCCAGGTGCCTTCTTCGGCCATGCGTCGATACCAGGTCCACACTTCTCTGCCGCGGCCAGAAGACCTTGGGCAGATCGCGCTAGGCGATCCCGCACCGGTACCGGTAGATGATGGCCTCGATCATCATCCGCGCATCCGAGAAGGGCCTGCCGGGCCGGCCCGTGTGAGTAGGCAGCATCGGGGCGATCAGCTCCCACTGGGCATCGGAGAGCATCTGGAAACGGGACATGCCTTCCAAGGTGCCAGTGGGCCCCTAGACTGTTTGTCAGACACGCCCTAGGAGCGTATATGGCCTCTACCTCTCCAACGCTTTTGCCGTTCCGGATCGATTCTCTAGCCACCTCGCTCTTCGCCAAGGAGACAGGCTTCAGCGGCCCCCATCTCCATGACTTCTTCGCTCGTTACACCGACATGCTGGGCCCCTATCGGTGGAACGGGAGCCCCTCCCGATGGCAGATCTTCCAGACCGGGTTGCATTCTCTTCCGCTGCCTCAACAACGCGCCGTGCTACTGGAGTTGTGTTCCTACGACGGCGAGTTCAAAAACGGCCGCCCCCCTGAAGGGGAGCTCACCCGGCTACGGGGCATGCTCCTCTCCGCCGGCACCCCCGGCGCGCACGCAGCACAGGAGTCCCTGCAGAAGCTCGAGGACTGGGAGGCCGTCAACAGGTCCTGGCAGGCCGCGCTGACCAAAGTCCAGGACGACCCCGACGGAGCTATCACCGCGACCCGCACCACCATCGAGAGCGTGTGCAAGCACATCTGCGATGAACGCGGAGTGAAGTACGAAGACGGGTGGGATCTCGCTCGGCTCTACAAGGCCACCTCAAGTGCGATGCAGGTGGCACCGGATCAGCACAGCGAACAGATCATCAAGCAGATCCTCAGTGGGGCGGCAACGCTTGTTGGAGGACTGGCCGCGATGAGGAATGCCCTCAGCGACGCCCACGGTCGAGGCAAGCGCTCTGTGGGGCCGGCACCTCGCCATGCCAAGCTCGCGGTCAACGCGGGGTTCGCCATCGCCGGCTTCCTCATCGACACCCACGTAGAGAAACCGCCCGTTTCCAGCTGACCCTCTCGGCCCCGATTCTTAGGTTTAGAACGGCAGGGCCCCGTGTACGTTGTGCCTGTGGAGCAACTTGCAGATCGCGGCGTCATCCGCGCAGCCCTGGACGACTTCGGACATGCCTGGGGTCAGCGCATCGACCGCTGGCGCGCCGATGGACAGACCCACACGGAGAAGTCCTTCGCCCAGCAGTTCTGGTCCGACCTGCTGCGCGCTTTCGGGGTGATCCCCGAGCGCATCGACCTGTTCGAGCGCGGGGCCGCGCGCGCCTCCACCGGTGGGGCCGGCTACATCGACTTCTTCTGGTCCGGTGTCGCCCTGGGCGAGGCCAAGTCCCTGGGCTCTGACCTCGATGTCGCCCACGCCCAGGCGTTGGACTACCTGGCCGGCGGGTCCATCGGTCAGCACGAGTGGCCCAAGTACGTGCTCGTCACCGACTTCGCCCGCATCCGTGTCGAACGTCTGGGCGAGGCCGGCTGGGTGTCCGAGTTCGCGGTGCAGGACGCCGCCGATCACGTGGACGAGCTGATGTTCCTGGCTGGCCGGGACACCGTGACCAAGGCCGAGGAGCAAGAGGCCTCCATCGCGGCCGCGCAGCTGATGGCCTCCATGTTCACCGCCCTCGTCGGGGACGAGGTGGATGTGCCTGTCGGCGAGGAGGCCCCCGAGGACGCCGAGGAGGAGGAGTTCGCCACCCAGCAGGCCTCGATCCTGCTCACCCGGCTGCTGTTCCTGCTCTACGGAGACGACGCCGGCCTGTGGGAGGCCGACCTGTTCCAGCGTTGGGTGGAGTGGGACACCACCGCCGACAACCTCGGCCCCCAGCTCGACGCCCTCTTCCGGGTGCTCAACACCCCCGAGAACCGGCGCCGCGGCGTGCCGGACTCCCTGGCCCGCTTCCCCTACGTCAACGGCGGCATCTTCGACGGCACCTCCACCGCCGGGTTCCTCACCAACAACTTCCGGGACGCGCTCGTGGCCGCCTGCCGGTTCCGGTGGACCCAGATCTCCCCGGCCGTGTTCGGCTCCATGTTCCAACTGGTCAAGTCCAAGCAGGCCCGCCGCGGGGATGGGGAGCACTACACCTCCGAGGAGAACATCCTCAAGACCATCGGCCCGCTCTTCCTGGACGAGTACCGCGCCCGAGCGGACCGACTCATCCAGAACAAGACCACCACCCGGCGTGAGGTGATCGGCCTGATCGAGGAGATGGCCGCCAACATCTACGTCGACCCGGCCTGCGGGGCCGGCAACTTCTTGAACCTGGCCTACGCCAAGCTGCGCGAGATCGAGACGGACCTGCTGGCCGACCAGCGCCGCCGCACCGGATCTCAGGACCTCTCCCTAGACGTGAGCTTGGATCAGCGGATCCACATCGACCGGTTCTACGGAATCGAGATCAACTGGTGGCCGGCCAAGATCGCCGAGACCGCCATGTTCCTCGTGGACCACCAGGCCAACCGGCAGCTGGCCGCCGCGCTCGGCCAGGCCCCGGTGCGTCTGCCGATCAAGATCACCGCAACGATCTACCAGCACGACGCGCTGACCCTCGACTGGTCTCAGGCACTGCCGAAACCGGCCGGGCGCACGTTCGTGTTCGGCAACCCCCCGTTCCTGGGTGACCACACCCGCACGGCTGCCCAGCTGGCGCTGATGCAGGCGGCCTGGGGTGAAGGCAAGCAGCTCTCGCGCTTGGACTTCGTGACCTCCTGGCACGCGCTTACCCTGCGTCTCCTGGCCGAGCGGGATGGGGAGTGGGCGTTCGTGACCACGAACTCCATCGTCCAGGGCGACCAGCCCGCCCGCCTGTTCGCCCCGATCTTCGCCGCCGGCTGGCGCATCAAGTTCGCCCACCGCACCTTCGCGTGGGACTCCCAGGCCCCCGGCAAGGCCGCGGTGCACTGCGTGATCATCGGCTTCACCCGCGACCCCGGCACCAAGGCGCGCCTGTTCAAGTACGAGCATGCACGAGGCGAGGCCCGCGAGGTGCCCGGGGTGAAGACCATCAACGCCTACCTCGTGGACGGACCCAACGTCCTCGTGGACAAGCGAAGCACCCCCCTCGCCCCCGACCTTCCGGAGGTCACCTACGGATCCAAGCCTGCCGATGCCGGCAACCTCGTGGTCACCGCAGAGCAGTACCAGGCCGTGATGGCCGATCCGGTCATGGCCCCCTACGTGCGCCCTTACGTCGGCGCGGTCGAGTTGATCCGCGGCCAGCAGCGCTGGTGCCTCTGGCTGGCCGACATGGACCCGGATGCGCCCTCCCACTCCCCCGAGCTCAAGCGCCGCCTCGAGGGTGTCGCCGCCGAACGGGCCAAGTCCAAGGCCGCCTCCACCCGGGACTGGGCACGTTTCCCCCACCTGTTCCGTCAGCGGGGCCTCGTCTCCGACGTGCCGTTCGTCGGTATCCCCGAGGTCAGCAGCGAAGCACGCGCCTACCTGCCCGTGGCTCACTTCGAACCCGACGTCATCATCTCCAACAAGGTCTACGGCGCCCTGGACCCCGATGGCATCGTGTTCGCTGTGGCCTCCTCCTCGATGTTCATCACCTGGATGAAGACCGTCGGAGGACGCATGAAGTCCGACCTGTCCTTCTCCAGCACAATCACCTGGAACGGCTTCCCCCTGCCCGCCCTGACCGACAAGGACCGCGCCGCCCTGGCCCGCGCCGCCGAGAAGGTCCTCGAAGCCCGAGCCCTACATCCCAGGCGGTCCCTTGCCCAGCACTACGCCCCGCTGGGCATGGACCCGGCCCTGGTCAAGGCCCACGACGGGCTGGACGCGGTGATGGACAAGATCATGGGAGCACCCCGCCGGTGCCGCACCGAGCTGGAGCGTCAGGAGCTACTCTTCGCCCGTTATGCCCAGCTGACTTCGTAGCAGCGCGCCATATGGAGAAGGCGTAGAAGCACCGGCACTGGTGGCAGAGATCGGACCGTGTCAGATGACGAACCGCAGCTTCGGTCGGACGGTCGAGGCGGCATCCATGACCGCTTCGGCCACCTCGGGAGCGATACGGCCAGCGGCCATGATGCCCTCGAAGTCGTATCCGCCATCGGTGATCAACTGACGAGCAATCCCGAGCACCTGTGGCGATTCCGCCGGGCCAAGGGGCCCGGGCTCCGGATGCCCCCAGGCGGATAGTTGCTGATTGGCGCGCCTGTACGAGGCCTCGGAGAGCCGTCCCAGTGAGTGGGCACGGTAAACCAGGGCACGCAGACTGACCCCCCAGTGGCGCTTGAGCTCATGGAACGCCGGCCAGTTAATGCGCCGGGGCAGGTCTTCAATGATCTCGTCTCGAGGCATGAGGAACTCAGCGGCGAACTGGTGGGCCTGCTGCTCCACTAGCTTCGACCCCGGTTCGGTGTCGGGGTGCAGAACCAGGTGGCCCAACTCATGGGCCGCGTCGAACCGGCTACGCGCTTTGTCATCCTTGGTTGGGGAGAGAAAAACCAGTGGCCGTGCTCCGGAGTACGTCGAGAACGCGTCTACAGCCGCGTCCGTCTCCACCGGCAGGCGCAACGCGATGATCCCGTGGGCTTCCAGCGTCTGGACCACTGAGGGCAGAGGACCTGGCGCGATGCCCCAGGTCGAACGAGTAAGCCGAGCCGCCTCAACGATGGCCTCATCGGTCAGCTCCTCGGGCAGCTCCAGCTCGGGCAGCGACACCGGGGGAAGATCGACGTAGGCACCGATCAGATCAACCAGCTCCAGGCACAACTCGCCGTAGGCCAGCGCCTGCTCCCTGGAGGTAGCGGACGTAGAGCGCAACGAGCGGAAGTGCGCCCCGGACGCAGGCAAGAGCGCAAGAGGTCGTCCGGCGCCGAAGAATTCTCGAGGCAAGCCCAGCTGCAAGCAAAGTCGGGCCAGGACACTTTGAGTCGGCTTCGAGAGGTTCTTCTCAAACTGCGCGATGGCGGTCGGGGTGACTCCTACTTCTCGGGCGAGGGTGGCCTTGGTCTTTCGGCGCAGCCTCCTGGCCACGGTGAGCCGAGTGCCATCGAAGTCCGTGCCCGCAGCCGAGAGAGGTGAAATGCGGGTCACGCCTGACCTTCCTGGGGCCGCTGCTTCAGAGCCATCGAGAGGGCTGCCGCGGGCCTCTCGTCGAAGTTCGGGCCACGATCAGGCATGGGCGTCTGCGTGACCTGCGCGTCACGGTCGGCATCCCACCAGAGCCTCTCGTGGGCGATGAAGGGCCTCTCACCGAGCACGGGAACGGCCAGCCAGCCCGCGGTCAGTGGAGTCTTGGCTTCCCCGCCCCACAGGAGCATGAAGTTCTGTACAGTTCCGGGCGACCCTGGGTGCGCGAAGAGCGACGCAGCTCCGGCGGCAGGGGTCCGATACTGCAGAACCTCGGAGTTCTCTGCGGCGATTGCCGCCCTGACCTGGCTATCTTGATGAGCCCAGTCGACGCCCCCACCCCAGTTCGGATTGCGCCCTTGCCCGTAGGGAACCTTCATCGTTACGAAGCGTGCGCCCGCGAACTCGAAGGTGAGGACGCCTCCTGGGGTCGCCACGTGGAGCCCCGAGATACGCCAATGCGCATCGGAATGTTCGCGCACATCATGGTGAGCTCGACGAGGCGCCCTCTCCTTCAGGTTCTCGTAGCACTGAAAACCGAAGGACCTAGGGGTGTCACCGAGCTCGTCGGGCTCGTAACGGTCAAGGTTGGTCGTATAGACCTCCTGCACCAGCCCCCGCAAGGCATCGGTCAGGCCGCTCTCGGCGCACTCGTTGACGACAGTATGCAACGCCCTCTGGGCTGCTTCTTCGGCTCGATCCACTCACACAGTAAAGCACAGATGCTCGATCACGGCTACAACTCAAGTCGGGGTGCATAAAAACTTGCCAAGACTGAAGTAGCGCTGTCCAAGCTAAACCTCGACGCTAGGACGGTGGCGTCCGGCCAGCCAACGGGGGCATCAGTCGGATGACATAGCCCCCTTCTGCGTCCGCGTGCGACGACATGCCCGTGCAGCTTCCTTCCGCCCGCCCGTTCTACAGCCGCCAGGTCTGGCCGCGGGCTGCCTCGGCGAACATTCCCGCCCCGCACCGCTCCAGGCTCGCCAGGACGGCGGCCACCGTGAGAGGCGGATTACGGGTGGCCGCCGCCTGCACCTGAACAGAGCGCATCACCTGGGCCGGGTCCAGGTCGAGCTGGTTCATGAAGAACTCGTCCGGATCCTGGGCCTGCAGGTTGAACCGGCCGAGCACCTCGGCAGGGAAGTCCTTGAGGTTGGCCGTCACGATCAGATCCGCCCGCCCCTGGACCGCGGCGGCCACCACATGCCGATCATCCGGGTCGGGAAGATCGATGGCCCCAACGAGCTGCTCCCACCCTTACACGCACGCGTCGTCGAAGGCCTGGTTCATCACCGCGGCCCGGCGTCGGGCCGCCCCGGTCTCCCGCATGTCCGGGTGGATGGTCTCCAACGCACGGATGGTCTCCTCGAGGATCCGCTCACTCCACAAGGGCCGGTAGAGGCCGGCCTCGGCCATGTAGAGCAGGGTGTCCGCCTGCGCGATGGGCACCAGCACGCATGCATCGAGCACGGCACTGAAGCGGGCCACTACCGGGCCTGCCGCCCCAGGTCGCGGCGGGCCTGACGCAGAGCCTGCCGGTACCGATCCGCGTCCTCGTCGTAGAGACCCGCCTCGGAGGCCGAACCGGTCAGGTCTTCCAGGGCGGCGCGGCGGTCCCGACGCTTGGCCTCTTGGTACTGCACCACATCCTGCAGGCGCACCCGCCGGTGGCGGCCACCGGAGGTCAGCTCATGGGCAAGCTCGCCGCCCTCGAGCAGCTTCACGAGCGTGGGGCGGCTGATGCCCAAGAAGTTCGCCGCCTCCTGGGTGGTGAGCATCTGATCCACCGGGGCCACGGTGATGGCCTTGCCCACCTGCATGGCCTCGACCACCTCCCGCAGGACGTTGAACGCCTCTAAGGGAAGGGGAACAGTCTGCCCGTCCGGACCGAGCAACGCGGCCGGCTGCGTCAGGGCCCCCAGGAACCTGCTCAGATCGAGCATCTCCTCCAGGTCTGCAGGCGGCAGCACCGTGCGCGTGGCGTTGGGCTTGGTCTCCATGCACGCAGTATGAGACTTCAAACGAAAAAATCGCAACCCCGTGCGGTCGGGCTCACCCCTCAGCTCCAGCACCACGAGACAACGACGTGTAGAGCGTCTGCCGGCTGACCCCGAACGTGCGCGCCCCCTCGGCCTTCGGGATGCCCATGTCGATCATCACGCGTGCCTGCTCCACGTCCGCGCCCGAGAGCTTCGGGGCCTGCACGTACTTGCCGCGGGCCTTGGCCAGGGCGATGCCCTCGGCCTGACGTTCCTTGATCCGTCGGCGCTCGAACTCAGCGAACGCCGCCAGGATCCCCAGCATGAGCCCGTCCACCGGGGAGGTGCCGGACTTGTCCACGGTGATCCGCTCGGACACGAATTGCACCGCACATCCCTTGTCCGTGAGCTCGTCCACGATCGCGTACAAGTCCCGGGTGTCCCGGCCCAGGCGATCCATGGAGGCGACCTTCACCAGGTCCCCCTCCCGCACGTACCCGATCAGCTCGGCCAGGCCCGCGCGCTTCGCACGTGAGCTGCCGGAGATCTTGTCTTCGAAGATCCGGTCGCACTCCCCCACCGCCTCGAGCTGACGATCCAGGTTCTGCTCGGCCGAGCTCACCCGCACATAGGCCACCGTCTGTCCAACCACGTCTAAGACCCTCCGTCAGATGTGTCCAACGGGTCCGAACTGAACCCACTCTGACGTGATGATCTCGTAGGGCCGGGGGGTGTGTAAAGGGGTATACCCGGCTTGACGCCGGGATGGGGCAATGAACACCCAGCTGGATTGTGAGGCATCCCTCTGTCGGAGCGTTGACGTTTACTTTACTAACCTGTTAGTATAGTTTCGTTGATGCGACTACAGGCAGAGGACAGGGGTACAACAGTGAACGACGTTGGATCATCGCCGCGGCGGTGGTGGCTGCTCATGACCGTGGGGGCCGGCCTGCTACTCATCACCCTCGACAATTCGATCCTCTACACCGCCTTGCCTACGTTGACCGCAGACCTCGGCGCGTCCGGATCCTCGACACTGTGGATCATCAACGCCTACCCCCTGGTCATGGCTGGCCTCCTCTTGGGAGCAGGCACACTGGGCGATCGCATCGGCCACCGCCGAATGTTCGTCGTCGGCCTGTGGATCTTCGGTGCCGCATCACTGGCAGCGGCATTCTCGCCCAACCCTGCCTTCCTGATCGGCGCCAGGGCACTCCTCGCTGTGGGGGCCGCAGCGATGATGCCCGCCACGCTTGCTCTGATCCGCCTCGCGTTCGACGATCCTCGTGAGCGCAACATCGCCATCGCCATCTGGGGGAGCCTGTCGATCGCGGGGGCAGCGCTCGGACCCATTCTCGGCGGCGCCCTTCTCGAACGGTTCTGGTGGGGATCTGTTTTCCTCATCAATGTCCCCGTTGTTGCCATCGCACTTGTGGCGACCGCAATCATCGCGCCGCACAACCATCCCGATCCGTCGAAGAAGTGGGATCTCGTCTCATCCCTCTATGCGATGGTCGGGCTGGTGGGCACCGTGCTCGTCATCAAGGAACTGGCCCATATTCCACAGAACTGGGTTCTGATCGCAGGGGCGCTGGCGTCAGCAGTCATCGGGTTCGTCCTCTTCGTGCGACGCCAGGGCCGATTGGAAGAACCACTCATCGAGTTCTCCATCTTCCGCAACCGCGCCTTCGCTGGCGGCTCTCTGGCAGCCTTCTTCGCGATGTTCACCATCGCTGGCGCCCAGCTCGCGACCACACAGCGCTTCCAGCTCGTCGAGGGCTTCACCCCCCAGCAAGCAGGCCTGCTAGTCGCAGCCATCGCGCTTGGCGCCCTGCCCTCAGGTGTCCTAGGGGCCGCGATCCTGCACATCGTGGGCCTGCGGATCATTATCTCCGGCAGCCTCGCCATCGCCGCCCTAGGACTAGCTCTCGCCGTGCTGGCCTCTGCGAACGGATCACTACCCCTGCTGGTCGTCAGCTTCATCGTGACCGGCTTCGGCCTGGGCGGCACCTTCGCCGTCGCTTCCGCCGCCATTATGGGCAACGCGCCTCCGCGAAAGGCCGGCATGGCGGCCTCGATCGAAGAAGTCTCCTATGAGATGGGCTCCCTCTCGGCTGTAGCACTCCTCGGGAGCCTCCTGACCTTCGTCTACGCCACAGTCGTCCGACTCCCGGATGGCACTCCCGCCGCAGCGGGGGAGAGCATTGCCGATGCCCTCGGGATCGCCGACGGAGATCTCGACGTGATCGCAGCCGCCACCTCCGCCTACGACACGGCCTATTTGGTCACGATGATCGTCCTCGCTGTCATGCTGGCTAGTGGAGCCGCTCTGACCAATCGGCTGCTCCGCGCTTACGGGCGCGGCAGCGAGGCAATGGAGTACGCCGAAAACCACTGAACCAATCGGAGGGGCGCATGATGGTGCGTGAGAGCAAGAAGACCATGATCCTCGACGCCGCGATCCAAGTGATCGAGGAAGACGGGATCACAGCAGTCACGTTTGACTCTGTCGCGGCCGCTGCAGGGATCACCAGGGCCGGGATCATCTACCACTTCCCGTCACGAGACGACTTGATCGCTGCGATCCACCAGAGACTCGCTGATCGCTGGGAGCGGCAGTTAGAGATCGCCTGTGGAAAGCCGACCGCTGAGGCAACGCCGATGGAGCGCCTGACCGCCTACATACTCACTTGTTCGACAGCCGCCTCCCACGCCGAGTTCCAGATGATTCTCGACAGCCAGCACACCCAGCACAAGGCGATCTGGGAAGACCTCATCGACCGATGGACCGGACGTAGCGAACGAGACGAAGCTGAGCGCGACCAGATGACCTCGCTCGCCCTGCTCGCTGCTGACGGGCTCTGGGTCAACGACCTGATCGGAAGCAGGCCCATCTCACAGGACCACCGGAGTGAAACCGCAAAGCAGATCATCGCGCTACTCCAGAATGACGTCCATGAATCCGAGGCCAAGCCCAACGGGTAAGCGAGCCAGCGCGCGGTTGGAGAAGGCCGGATCGACGAATCCGTCGAGCGCGATGATGGGCAACCCTGTCAAGCAAGATCGCACCCTGGCACCTCTGTCCAGCAGCACCCAACTGGCTCTGACACATGCGCCTAGTGGGTATACCCCCTTGGACAGCCTGCTTCTCGACGGGGCGGCACCGCTGCGCAATGAAGGTGGGGACGATTCATCCTCGAGTCGAGCTCGGCACCAGCCAGATGGCAGCCGCATCCGTCTCGATGAGTTCCACGGGCCCGACTGCGACCACGCGCAGTCGGAAGTGGCCGGCCTCGGCCACCTCGACGACACTGTCGGGAACGATTCCGGCCTGCTGGAAGCGGATCAGACGCTGCGGGTCGGCGTCGGAGATGCGTAGGACCCGGTAGAACCCCGGCTCGGCTGCATCCAGGCGGACCGCGTGGGCCGGCCGCTCCCGCTGCCCTGCGGGAGTGGGGATGGGGTCGCCGTGGGGATCGTGCGTGGGGTGGCCCAGCATCTGATCGATCCGCTCGATCAGCTCGTCGGAGGCGGCGTGCTCGAGTCGTTCGGCTTCCGCGTGGACCTCGTCCCAGGAGTAGCCTAGGCTCGCGGCGAGGAAGCTTTCCAGCAGCCGGTGCCGGCGGACCATCGCGATCGCGTGCTCGCATCCCTTCCCGGTGAGGGTCACGGGCTTGTAGGGCTGGTACTCGACCAGGCCCTGGGCTGCCAGGCGCTTGACCGTCTCGGTGACGTTGGGCGCGGTGGTGCCCATGCGTGCGGCCAGGCTCTTCGTGCTCAGCGGCGCGTCTCCCCACTCCGTGGCGGACCAGATCGCCTTGAGGTAGTCCTGGGCCACCGGAGTGATCTCGTCGAGGCTCATGGCCTGCACGATAGCGGGACCTCCTTCACCCCTGCCCGGTCAACGTCAGCCACAGCAGCACGGCGTTCAGGGCCACGATCAGAGCCACGACCACCCATGCCACCGTCTGCAGGGGCGTGGAGTTCGCGTGTCGGCCCATCACGGCCCGGGCACCGGTCAGTCGGACCAGGGGGATCATGGCAAAGGGGATGCCGATACTGAGCAGCACCTGGGAGAGGACGAGCGCCCAGGTGGGGTCCACCCCGGAGGCGATGACCAGCAGCGCGGGGATCAGCGTGAGCACCCGCCGCAGCATCTGAGGGATGCGCCAGCGCAGCAGCCCGCCCATGATCTCCGACCCCGCATAGGAGCCCACCGCGGTGGAGGCCAGCCCGGAGGCCAACAGGCCGACGCCGAAGAGCACGCCCACCGCCGGCCCCAGTGCGGTCGTGATCGCCGCGTGGGCGCCTTCGATGCTGTCCGTCCCGGAGACCCCGGAGAGATTGGCCGCCGCCAGCAGCAGCATCGCGATGTTCACCGACCCTGCCACCAGAAGCGACAGCCCCACATCCCACCGGGTGGCCCGCAGCAGCCTGCCAAGGGTGCCCGGATGAGCGTGGGCCCCCTGATGGCGGTCACGCGCCAGAGCTGAGTGCACATAGATCGCGTGGGGCATCACCGTGGCCCCCAACATGCCGGCCGCCAGGAGCACCGTCTGGGTTCCCTCGAACCGGGGGACCATGCCCGCCACGGCCTCACCCCAGGAGATGGGCCCGTAGAACAGTCCCGAGACGAACCCGAGGGTGATCACGGCCAGCAGGCCCACGACGACGAACTCGAAGGGCTGCTGCCCGCGCCGGGACTGCACACCCAACAGGATCATCGAGACCACCCCGACGATCACCCCGCCGGCCAGCAGGGGGATACCGAAGAGGATGTGCAGGGCAATGGCCCCTCCGATCACCTCGGCCAGATCCGTGGCGGCGGCCACGATCTCCGCCTGCACCCAGTACGCCAAACGCCGCCCGCGCGGCAACCGGTGCCCCAGCAGCTCCGGAAGCGAGCGGCCGGTGACGAGCCCGAGCTTCGCCGAGAGGTACTGCACGAGCATGGCCATCAGGTTCGCTGCGACCAGCACCCAGACCAGCAGGTACCCGTACTGGGCCCCCGCCGTCAGGTTCGCAGCCACATTGCCGGGGTCCACATAGGCCACCGCCGCCACGAAGGCCGGCCCCAGCAGCCGCATTCCCCGACGACCGGGGCGATCCACCCTCTCCACGGCGACCTTGCCATCCGCCGGCCGATCCACACCGGCGGTCATCCGAGGCTCCAATGGCGATGCATGCATGAGATTTAACATACCTGAACTCTGAGGAGACAGGTGGTCTGACCACACCCCGGCACCCCGGCAGTCTCAGATGCACCGACGGCCGTAGCCGAACACTCCTGCTTTCACGAACCTAATCGTGTGCACCTGAATTCTTTTGTGTGCCCTAACTGGAGTACCCCTCATGGAAATCTCCCGCCGTTCAGTAGCCACCGGCCTCGCCTGGGCCGTGCCGGCCGTGGCCGCATCGACGGCCGCGCCCGCCATGGCCGCCTCCTCCTGCGCGGGGTACACCGCAGGCAAGCCCCTCCCAGCCTCGGCGTTCACCCTGACCTACCTGCGCATCACCAACGAGACGCTCGGCAGGCTGTCCAACAAGCAGGTGGCCCTCGATTTCGACTTCCGCCTCAGCGACGAGGCCGCGGCCTGCGGGGTGCGCACCGGATCCGTCTCCTCCACCAGCAACGGCGGCACCTCCCGGATCGCCTTGAACAACGGGAAGACCTACAACGCGACCAACGGCCTCGCCGTCCCGGCCAACGGATCCGTAGGACGCACCGACGGTACCTGCCGGCTCGGCCTGGACCGCACTGAGGCCTGCGGCACCACGGGGCAGTCCCCCTACAGCGTCGCCGGGTCCACGGGCGCCAGCTCGACCGCCGTCACGGCCATCTCCCTCTACCGGTCCATCACGGTCTCCGGCTACGGCACCACCGTCGTCTACCTCAACGCCACGGGTGTGGGCACCAACCTGTCCGTGAGCGCCGCACCGCTGATCTGACCCCCGCACGACGGACCGCCATGCCGCCTCTGAAGGATCAGGACCTCGCCCTCACACCAGGACAACGCCCCCACCATCCCCTGAGGGACAGGGGGTCGCTTCTGGCATACCCAGCTTGACAGCCGAACAGTTCATCACTGCCCTCATCCTTCACGAAATCCGAGACAGCCTCTCAGGGCGCCGGGTCGGCCTGTCCCGTAACCGGATGGGCCCGCTCCCGGGCCGCCGGAGGAGATTCGGAAGCGATGCACGCCACCGACTGCGACCCGCTACCAAGGCCTCAGCTCGCGTCCGAAGTTCACCCCCGCCACAGGTCAAGCGTGTGCCAGTCTTCCGGAACACCCATCGATTGGACTGAGAGGGCATGCGATGTGGGGAAGGTGCGGAACAGCTCGGCCAGGCGCGGCGCCTAGGACCGCTCCGCCTCGATGGGCCGCAGCATGTAGGCGATGATCGCCAAGGCGTTGTAGGTGCCGAAGTCCCCTTTGGGGGCGGCGGGTTCCCGCAGATGGTCGAGGAGGGGCACCATGCCTGCCGCCGGCCGGGACGGGGCGTTCTGGAGCTTGCGGTTGAAGAGCCGAGCATGATGCGCGGCCACGTTGCGCACGTAGTTCAAGCTGGCCAGCCAACTGCCCATCATCTTCTTCTGGGGGATCCCAAAGGCCGTGGCGACTTCCTCGGCATCCTTCTGAAGCATGCCCTGGTAGAGGTTCGACAGGTGTCCCAGCTCCAGCAGCTCGGTCAACGCCCAGACCGGCATGTGGTCGTCGTACTTCTGCCGGAAGTGGGCGACGAACTGTTCGTCCGAGCCGTCCCGGCGTTGCTTGACCCGCTCCAGCCACAACACCTGCTTGCTGGGGCGTGGGTCACGACTGTCAGTGTTCGCCCGCGTGAACGAGTCGTCGAAGCAGGTGGGGTTCTCGTGCGCGAACGGTGAGGTCCGCCCCAACACGTAGCCGATGCGCATACGCACTGCTACCTCGATGCGCTCCACACCCTCCATGACCAGCATGCGCAGTTGCCGATCGAAGTCGATGATCTCCTCGGCATGATGCAGGGCTGTGCCCGGTTGGTACCTATTCAGCACCCGGATCTTGGTGTGCCCTTGGTCATCGACCTGCTTCTCGGACTCCAGGAACGGGTACAGGTAGCCGGTTACTCGGTAGTAGCCCACGGACTCGAGCAGTCGGAGAGCCCGCGTCAGGTCATCGACCTCCAGACCGCGCTGGACTAGCTGTTGTGGGTCATGAGGTTCTTGC